>JAAEEW010000147.1 GCA_013415595.1 Methanosarcinales archaeon
CCTGGCCGGCTCTTTCAGGGATAGTCCTTCGAAATCATGATCTTTCAGAACGATTAGCTTCAGAATCAAGCTTCAGAATCACGATCTATTGAACTATGAGCCTCTGAATCACGATCTGCAGACCCATGATCTTTAGAATCACGATCTAAGGAACCATGTGCCTCAGAATCACGATCTATGGAATCATGCCCCCTGAATCGTGAAATCGTGGATCTCGATCATCTTCTGCATCACGAATTTTCGCCGCAATCACCTAAAGAATCACCATTCCAGGGATGATCGACATCCAGATCCTGGCATCACTGCTCCGTCAGCCTGGCCGAGGCGTTGAGCCTGGCCATCTCCTGGAAGAATCCGGGATAGGATATGGCCACCGACTCTGCGGTATCGATGGTGGTATTCCCGGCCACCAGCCCGGCCACGGTCAGAGCCATCACTATGCGGTGGTCATGATATCCGCTGACCCGGGCCCCCTGGAGGCCGCCGCCCTGAATCACCAGGCCGTCGGGCTTCTCCTTTATCCTGACTCCCATTCTGGATAGCTCGCTGGCCATGGCCTTCAGCCGGTCCGTCTCCTTCAGCCGCACGTGCTCGGCGTTCTTGATCACCGTCACCCCCTCGGCCACCGCCCCCAGCACGGAGATGGTGGGCACCAGGTCCGGAGTGCGGCTGGCGTCGACCTCCACCCCTTTCAGCTCGCCTCCGGTGATCTTCAGCACTCCCGTCTGCTGGTCCCAGGCGATATCCGCCCCCATGCTCCTCAGCACGTCTACGATGGCCGCATCGCCCTGCCGGGATGGATATAGCCCGCGAACCGTCAGAGTCGACTCCGTCACCGCCGCCGCCGCCAGCAGATAGGACGCGGAGGAGAAGTCCCCTGGAACCTGGTAGGACCGGAGGTCGTACCTCTGGCCGCCCTCCAGGTGAAACTCATGGCCCTCCATCTCCACCCTGGCTCCGGCGTCGTTCAGCATGTCCAGGGTGATCTCGGCGTAAGGCCGGGACTTGAGCTCCCCCTCGATGGTTATGCTGGTGTCCCCCTCTGCCAGGGGACAGGCTATCAGCAGGGCTGACAGGAACTGAGAGCTCACACCGCCGTCCAGGGTGGTAGACCCGCCGCGCATCTTTCCCAGGATCACCAGGGGAGCTCTCTGGTTCCCCTTCACCGAGAAGGCCCGGGCCCCCAGATCGTTCAGGGACTTGAGGAGAGGTCCGTTTGGCCGGCTGCGAATGGAGGCATCGCCGGTCAGAACCGCGCCGTCGGTCAGGGCCACGACGGCAGATAAAAAGCGCAGAGTGGTCCCCGAGTTCAGGACGTCGATCACGTTGTCCGGGGTCTTCGGACTCCCGTCCACCCCTCTTATCTCCAGGCTTTCCCCCTGCACCACCTCTGCTCCGATGGCCTGACAGGCGGAGATGGTGGCCCTGGTGTCCGCAGAGATGAGCGGCCTCTCCACCCTGCCCCCGGGGCCAAGAGAAGTGATCAGTACCGCCCGGTGGGTGTAGCTCTTGGAGGGGGGAGCATAAGCCTCACCGGAGACTGCCGAGCGTTCGATTGAAGCGATCATCGGCATGCTGAAGGTACCTGAGAGTATAAGAAATATTGCCGGGTCCTTCAGTAATTGCCGGACCCTTCAGGAGTGGGTCCTGGAAAGGGCACCGGATAGGGCATTGGCCAGGCCTACCACCTCGTCCAGGGTGAGCTCTTCCGGCCTCTTCTCCATCACCGCCGGATCGGCCAGCTCCACCGCTCCAGGCGCCAGGGCGGCCAGGGCCTTTCCTGATTTCTTTCGGCGCATGGTGAACAGGGTCCTGGTCAGCTCCTCGAAGGCCCCCTGGTCCACAGGCGGCCTGTCCAGGTTGGGTCGCAGGCGGACCACTGCCGAATCCACGTTTGGCACCGGCTTGAACGCCGTGCGGGGGACCGAACAGAGCAACTCCACCGAAGAATAGTAGGCCGCGTTTATGGACAGACGGCCGTAGGCCCTGGACCCGGGCAGCGCAGTCAGCCTCTTTACAAACTCCCTCTGATACATCAGCACCGCCAGATCAAAGGGCCTTTGCAGCAGCCGCAGGGTGATCTTGGAGGAGATCTGATAGGGCAGGTTGGAGACCACTTTATTGTAATCGGGCAGGTCGAGTCGCAAGACGTCTTTGCAGATCACCTCTACATTGGAAAAGCGACCCTCCAGCTCCCCGGCCAGCTCCGGGTCCACCTCTACGGCGTAAACCCGGCCTGCTCTCGCCGCCAGGGCCTCGGTCAGGTTCCCGGTGCCTGGCCCGATCTCCAGGACCACGTCCTTCCTGGAGAGCTTTGCACCATCTACAATGCAGTCGATGATCGCGCCGTCAACAAGAAAATGCTGGCCCTTGCGTCTCATCTTCTGCGATCGCCTGGGGGCCGGGGCTCCGTGGTGAAGATGCGGTACTTGATCTTGTCGTCCATGAGCTCGTCCTCGATCCGCCTGGCTATCAGCTTCTCCGGATTGTGGAGGCTCTTCACCCGTTCTGTCAGGTCGTTGAAGCTCTTGAAGGGCCCCTTCTTCCTTTCGTTGAGGATGGCCCACATCAGCTTCTTGCCGATCCCCGGCAGCAGCTCCAGGGCGTGCATGCGGGTGGTCAGCGGCCCGGCATCGTTGAAAAAACGAACGTAACGCTCCTCTTTGTCCAGGACGATCTTCTGAATCTGGAAGGTTAGTTCTATCTTGGAGCTGTTGGACAGCTCATCGTAGCTGATCCGGCGGTTGACGTGGTCTATCACGTCCCGCTCTCCGGTGCCGATATAGACCTTCTGCCCGACCTGGGGGACTACACCTTCCTTGGGGGTCATTTCCATGAGCACGAAATTGGTGTCGCCGACCCCCTGCACCAGAGACCTCTTCTGATAGCTGCTCATGGCCTCCGTTAAGTGCCCGTAAGGCAGATAATCGAGGACCATGCAAGCTACCTCTTTCCTGGGAGGCCGTCCCTCAGGCAATGTGTTTACCCCCTGACAACTATGTCCAAAATCACGTCCAGCTCATCCTCGCTCAAGGTGAACCTCTCCTTGGCGTATATCGCCCGTAGCTCCTCCTTGGTCTGTGGTTTGCAGTCTGCAATTTTGGTGGCAATTTCGGGTGACATCTTCTCTAAGTTGAGAAGCTCATCCCTTATCTTCATGGTGCTCTCAGGCGCAGGAGGTGCAAAGAGCTCGGCGTGGCGCATGGCCCGCCTAAGCTCGTATCCCAGCTCTTCGGTCTCGTCCGCCCTCTTGAGCTTGACCTCATCGAGTGTTGCCCTGACCTCGGCCAAGGTCAGAAGCTCCTCCTCAAGTATGCGTTTGACGATCATTCTATTTCTGCGCCATCAGATGTTCGGGAAAGGCGATGACCGTCTTGCTGGCATTCCCGTCGGTGACGTCCAGCAAATAAGCCCGGCCCCTCTTGCCCAGTACCTTGGCAGTAGTGCCGTGGTACCTGGGGTGAGGCATTCCCTTGTGAATGCTGGGGTCAATTATGATGTGTACCCGGGAACCCACCTCGAAATCCTGGATTGCCCTTATAACTGGCGAAATTCCCCTCGCTCTTACCGACTTACTCAGCTTGTCTCTCGACTTTCTGTGAATTCCGTGTGACTTGGCCATTGATTACTCCACCCACGTCTGTTACATCCAGCTCCACGACTTTTGCGCCCGATCCCAGTGTCTCCGCCAGGCTCGGCTTCGTTCTGCCGTCGTCTCCTGAGACCAGCTCTTTAACGTAGAGCCCGCCTTCACAACGAACGGTTATTCTTGCCGATTTTTCCCCAACTTCGTTCAATTCTGCGCTGTGGACCACACGATGGCGGACCTTATCAGCCCTCCGGTGAGAGACGCGAGTTGGCGTGCGCTGTTCGACAGACCCTACCAATTGATCCAAGGCTAATTTAAGCTTTTCTTCCGTTGCCGGCTCATCCAGCTCGATGACGGCAGAGTAGGTCTTCGGAAAGGCCCCTTCTTTGAGCTCTTCCACCTTGGGCCGGGTGGTAATGGACAGGTCCAGGACCTCCACCTTGGGGCTGGCGCTCTGCTTGATCTCCTCTTGCAGGGCTGCCAGATCGATCATCCTGCGCAGCGGATGGACCGCCTCCACCACGAAGGGCCTACCGGTTCCCAGCATCCGGGCGTCGATATCCTCGCGCCCGGCGCCGTGAAAGACCGTGTCCGTCGCCCCAGTGGCCTCCATCACCGGACCACGGATCAGCTCGTCCACCGACTCCTGGTACATCTTGCCGGTCTGGTGGCAGCGCTCGCAGCCCTTGCCCTTGCACTCCCGGCAGGGCCACCTGGTCTGGGGAAATCCCCGCTCCAGCTTGAGGTAGCGCCCGTAGATGTAGAGTGAAGAGACCTGGAGCTCCACCTTTTTCTCGTAGAGGTTGAGGTGCACGGTCACGTCCGGATTCTTGAAGTCCACCGGCTTTCCGGTCAGGAGAGAGACCCTCTTTCCCACCTCGCGATTCAGCTCCGACTTGAAGGGCTCGGCGTGCATGGAGCCCCCCTCGGCCAGCAGCAGCTCCTCGTTCTCCGCCAATAGCCCGCTCATTATGGTCCCCACCAGGAAGCTATCGTACTCCAGGTCCTCCAGGGCGGATGCCGACATCCTGGCCAGCTCGTCCAGGTTGGCCGGGTCCATCTGGCCCAGGCAGACCCAGCACCTCACGTCCTGGTCATCGTCTCCTTTTTGGCCCAGCCGGAGCCTGGCCGGCCGGAATGCCGGGGCCAGGTCCTCCTGCACCGTCCGGCCCTCCGGCCCCCTGGTCAGGTCTGCGGCCATGGCCAGCACGGTCTTTACGGACCGGCCCCGCTCCAGGTTGGAAAGGCCGGTGGAGAGCATGGCGAACTGCCGTCCCAGGCAGTTGTCGCAGATCGGTCCCAGCTGGAGCACTTTCCGGGCTGTCTCCAGCAGGCCGCCTGCAGCCTCCTGCAGGCCTATCTCCGGCTCACTGTCATCTTTCTTGCCGTGATCAAGCTCGATGTGATCTATGTCGCCGTCATCCATCTCACTGTGATCCCTCTCACTGTGATCCCTCTCACTGTGATCCCTCTCACTGTGATCCCTCTCGCCATCGCAAATCTCACTGTGATCGAGTTCGCCATTATCTATTTCGCTGTGGTCGAGATCACCGTGATCTATCTCATGGTGATCGAGTTCGGTCTGCTCAGTCTCCCCCCTGTCGAGCTCGCTTTCATCCAG
>JAAEEW010000148.1 GCA_013415595.1 Methanosarcinales archaeon
AAGCCGGTTATTCCTCCCACCTCTACAGCTGAAATAACTCTGGTCTAAAGGATTTATATCTTGGCGTCCGGGCTGGAGAATGGGGGCCCGTGGACGTCTCTGCCTAAAGCTCTGATATCTCGATCCAATGGCAGAGGCGGCCCCTGATCGCCGGATAATCGAGCTCCAGACAACCGGCGGCCGTTCTACTATTCCCCCTCAGTCCTCGATTTGCCCCTTCAGACATCAAGCCTCAGCAGATCCCGCCCCGCCTGCACCGGCACCCCTGCCCCTGCCGCCACCTGGGAGGCCATCTCCTCCTCGTGCCCCCGGGCCTGGGGGTAGAAGTGGGTCAGCACCACCTGCCCCACGTCCCGGACCGCCCGGCCCAGGGCCAGGGGGGTGGAGTGGTTGGTCACCTGGAACGGCTCGGGGAAGGAGCACTCGTGGACCAGCAGATCCGCACCCCGGGCCAGGTCCACGATGCCCTCCGCCGGCTCGGTGTCCCCGGAGTAGGCCAGGCTCTTTGATCCGTCGATGCGGTAGCCGAGACAGGTCACGCTGTGCACCGCCTCCGCCGTGGAAATGTAAAGCTCCCCCAGCTCGATTCCCTCCTCGGCGAAGAGCTCGTGCACCCGGGGGCGCATGGCCTCCAGGTAGGGGTACAGGAACTGGACCGACCTCAGCCAGCGCTCCGTCCCCAGGGGGCCGTAGACCTCCAGCTCCGGCCGGCCCTGCAGGGAGCGGGCCTTGGCCAGGGCCAGCAGGTCGGAGACATGGTCCAGGTGCAGGTGGCTCAGAAATACGGCGTCCAGGTCCAGGGGGTCCACTCCGGCCTCCGAGAGCCGCAAAAGCGTCCCCGCCCCGCAGTCGAAGAGGAGATTCATCCGGCCGGACTGGACCAGCAGAGACGACTGTGACCGACCGGGCTGGGGTATGCCCACCCCGGTTCCCAGAAGGGTGACCTTCAGGCTCATGGCTGAGATGTTGCGCAACCGGAATAAATAGAGATGGTGATGGGAACCCTGCCCCCGGGCCGGAAAGGCCGGACATTGAATAGGTGGCGAGCTTCTGCAAGATTGTCACCATGGATCCGCCGCAATGGGGCCCGGGCCCTGCCAATCGTGCAGGGTGACGAAAATCAGTGGGTTTTAAGTAGCTATAGGATTTGACAGAGCCTGATTGAAAAAAAGAATTCCAGGTGATCTATTTGCAAAATAGCGTTGTCAAGGACCCGGGACTGGCCGCCGCGGGCGAGAAGAGAATCGAGTGGGCCAGGCGGCATATGCCGGTCCTGCAAAGCATCAAGGAGGAGTTCGAGCGGGAGAAGCCTCTCCAGGGCGTGCGCATCGTGGCCTGCCTGCACGTGACGGTGGAGACGGCCAACCTGATCACCACCCTGGCTGCCGGAGGAGCAGAGATCGCCGTCACCGGCTCCAACCCCCTGAGCACCCAGGACGACGTGGCCGCCGCCCTGGCCGCCCGGGGACTCCACGTCTACGCCTTCCGGGGCGAGAACGACAGGGAGTACTACGACTGCATCGAGAAGGCCATCGAGCTTGGGCCCAACGTGACCCTGGACGACGGCGCCGACACCATCGCCATCATCCACCAGAGCCACCGGGAGCTGCTGGAGGACGTGGTGGGCGGATGCGAGGAGACCACCACCGGAGTGGTGCGCCTGCGGGCCATGGCCGAGGACGGGGCGCTGATGTACCCGGTCATCGCCGTCAACGACGCCGAGACCAAGATGATGTTCGACAACCGCTACGGAACCGGCCAGTCCACCCTGCACGGCATCATGAACGCCACCAACTTCCTCTTCGCCGGCAAGACGGTGGTTGTGGGCGGGTACGGCTGGTGCGGCCGGGGATTCGCCTCCCGGGCCAAGGGCCTGGGGGCCAGCGTGATCGTGGTGGAGGTGGAGCCCAGGAAAGCCCTGGAGGCGGCCATGGACGGCTACCGGGTGATGTCCATGAAGAGCGCAGCCCCCCTGGGAGACCTCTTCGTCACCCTCACCGGCGACATAAACGTGCTGCGAAAGGAGCACTTCGACCTGATGAAGGACCAGGCAATCCTGGCCAACAGCGGCCACTTCAACGTGGAGATCGACATCCCGGCCCTGGAGAAGATGGCTGTGAGCTGCTCCGAGATACAGAACAACGTGGCCGAGTACAGGATGCCTGACGGCAGGAGGCTTTACCTGCTGGCCGAGGGCCGGCTGATCAACCTGGCTGCAGCCTATGGCCATCCCCCGGAAGTCATGGACATGTCCTTCGCCAACCAGGCCCTGGCGGTGAGGTACATCGCCGAGAACGGCCGCAAGCTGGAGAAGAAGGTCTATCCCGTGCCGGTGGACATCGACCGCCGGGTGGCCGCCCTGAAGCTGGAGGCCATGGGCATCGAGATCGAGAAGCTCACGGCAGAGCAGGAAAATTACCTCCACAGCTGGACCATGGGGACCTGAACATGGATGTGAAGAGGGAGCACATAGAGGCTTACCTGCAAAGCCTCTTTGGTGAGGGGGTAGAGCTGGTCAGGATGTGCAAGATGGGGGAGACCATAGCCACCACCGAGGACGTGAAGGGCTTCGGCTACGGCAGCCCTCTCCTCCTGGAGTACCGGAAGGACGGCCAAGACGGCTCAGCGGTGATCTCCACCATGCGAGTGCAGTACGGCTTTGGCCACGACCACTTCTCAGACCGGGCCCAGGTGTTGATATGGCAGCACTCGGCCTTCAACCACCTTCCCAAACACGCCCGGTCCATCGACGTGGGCTACTTCGACCAGGATGGAGAGCTGCACTCCGCCGGCGGGGCCAAAGAGTACTTCTTGCTCATGGAGAAGGTGGAGGGAAAGGAGTACTTCTTCGACCTGGAGAGGGTCAAGGAGAAGGGTGCCACCGACCTGGACTACGAAAGGGCGATAGCCCTCTCCAGCTACCTGGCGGAGATTCACCAGACCCATAGAGACTGTCCGGCCCTCTACCAGCGAAAGATCAGGGACATCGTAGGCCACGGCGAGTGCATCATGGGCATCCTGGACGACTACCCGGAGGAGCCTGGATTCCTGGAGCCTGGAGAGCTATGCGAGATCGAGAAGATGTGCGTGCAGTGGAGGTGGATGCTTCGCAGCATGACCGGCCGCCTATGCCAGGTGCACGGCGACTTCCACCCCTGGAACGTGATGTTCCGGGAGGGGCCCGACTTCTCCGTCCTGGACCGGAGCCGGGGGATGTGGGGCGAGGCCGCCGACGACATCACGGCCATGACCATGAATTACATCTTCTACTCCGTCCAGAAGAGCATGAGGCTGTCCGGTGGCATGAAGGACCTCTTCGAGATTTTCTTCCAGAACTACCTGGATAAGACCGGGGACTTCGAGCTGCTGCGGGTGATAGCCCCCTTCTTCGCCTTTCGGGCCATGGTGGTGGCCAGCCCCACCTGGTATCCTCTGCTGACCGACGAGGTCCGCAGAACCCTGTTCAACTTCGTGGAGAACGTCCTGGGCGACGAAGAGTTCGATTTCATGAACGTGAACGGTTATTTGAGATGACCAGAGGTCGATGCCCCGGTACGCCATAGAACTCTCAGGAGAGCACGAGACCCTGCCCCGGGCGGAGGCTCTGGCTCTCCTGGACCTTTATGCCACCTCTTTTCGGGAAATACAAAGCCTGGACCAGTGCCTGGTGGTGGAGGCCGAGGACCTGGATGCTGATTCAATGGGCCGGCGCCTGGCCATGTCTCACCGCATCGTGGAGGTCCTGGCCGTCTGCCGGGCCGACCTGCAGGACCTTCGAGATGCCTTAGAGGAGGTCCCCCTCCCCCAGCTCCGCTACCGGGTCCGGGCGAGGCGGGTCAAGGACGCCCCCCTGGCCTGCTGCGACGTAGAGCGGGCGGCGGGCTCCGTCCTGTTCAGGCGGGGCTACCGGGCGGACCTGAGCCGCCCGGAGATGGAGCTGCGTGGTCTGGTGACCGGGGAGAGCATAGTCTTTGGCCGGGAGCTGGCCCGGGCCGACAGGAGCGGCTTCGAGCACCGCCGGCCTCATCTCAAGCCCTTCTTTTATCCCGGCGTCCTCATGCCCAGAATGGCCCGGGCCCTGGTCAACCTCAGCCAGGTCCGGACAGGCGAAGTGCTGCTCGACCCCTTCTCCGGCACGGGAGGCATACTGGTGGAGGCCTGTCTGGCGGGGGCAAAGGGCCTGGGGGTGGACGTCCAGAAGAAGCTGGTTCGAGGTGCAGGATGCAACCTGGAGGGGCTGGACTGCTCCCTCCTGGCGGGCGATGCCAAGCGACTGCCGCTGAAAGACCAATCCGTGGACGGCGTGGTAACTGATCCTCCCTACGGCCGCTCGGCCGCCATCAGGGCCAGCTCCAGGGATGACCTGCTGGCACAGAGCCTGAAAGAAATTCATCGCGTTTTAAAGCCCGGAAAAAGAATGGTTATCCTGGCAGATAATGATATAGGAGGCCAGATTATAGAATCCGGCTACGAAGTGATAAATATGTTTAAGGACCGGGTCCACAGGAGCCTTACCAGGCATATATTTTTGTGTTCCCGTCATAGAAATCCCCGATGACCCGCATAAAACGCAAAGTTTATTAATCGCGAAAAGTCTTTGAATGGCCTTCCCAGAAACAGATAAAAATATTGTTCTACCCAGACGTTTTGAATGATTGCCAAAATGGCCGCAGTCTGGCTTCAATAGTCGGCGGGTAAATTTTGATCTCATTGATTTTACTCAATTGTGGTTTATCTTCAAGAAAATTTCTGCACTACCTCGATTGAATTTGAAGAAGAAATGATGGATAACTTTATATCATCTACTAAAGACCAATAGTCTGAAGCCTTGTCACAGGTCCATAGGAGGGATCAGAATCAAATTCCAGCTTGATAATTATGATCTCGCAGAGGAGAGCCTCAAGTCATTTACCAGGTCCGCTGTGAGGACCAAGCTGCTGTTATGCCTTGAGGACAATGAGGTATCAGCTGGACAGCTGGAAAATGTGCTCAAGATTCGCTCATCCACCATTCTTCATTCAATAAAGGATATGATTGATTCGGGCATCGTTTACAAGAAATCAACGGGATATGCGCTAACCAATATCGGGCAGATTCAGGCACTCCTTCTTGACAGGCTCATAAACGCCCTGAAGGTATTGGATGAGCATAAAGACTTCTGGCTGACTCACGACATGAGCGGAATACCGGACGACTTGCTGGTAAAAATAGGAATGCTAGGCGACGCTCAAATATTAAAGGGCGATGCAATAGACCTTCTTAAAACCCAGGAATTCTTTGTGAAAGAGCTCGTCTCATCCAAGCAAATCCGCGGGGTCTCTCCTATAATTGTACCTGAGTACCCCTTCGCCATAGCTGCTGCTATTAAGAATGGGGCCAAAGCGGACCTGATACTTACAGACAAGATCATAGACATCGTGGTCAAAGAGCACTCCGAGATCCTGAAAGAGCTTCTGAATCAGGAAAACTTCAACCTATACTGCATAAAGGAAGATGTAAGATTGGCCTTCACGGTCACCGATCGCCTCTTATCACTGGGGCTATATAGAAAAGATGGCGGTTACGATATCACCTGTGATCTGAATTGTATTGGCGAACAACCCCGACTATGGGGAGTAAAGCTGTTTGAGTATTATGTGCTTAAATCAAGGCCATTCACCCGGGATGATTTTGACGAACATGCTCAATAAGTTGTTGTGAATAGCCTTATT
>JAAEEW010000149.1 GCA_013415595.1 Methanosarcinales archaeon
AGTAACAGGTGAGGAGGAGATCATGTATCATCAGAGGGCATTTGGGCTCTGCTTGATTTTTATCGTCATGGCTTCACTGCTGGTCCTGGGAGGTGTATCGGCCCAGGAGACGCTGGCCGACACTTCAGGGCAGGACATCAACCAGGATACTGGTGCAGAGAGTGCACCGGCAGCATCAAGCGGCGACGATTTCTTCAGCAGACCGACTGAAAGCAAGATAACATTCAAGCGGTTGGGAAAGAGCACCACCCCGGAAGCTACCCAGCTTTCCACGGCGGATTCCACTAGCAACGCCTCTCCCACCACCGCAGCCGAGACCCCAGTTACCGATGCCGCTTCATCGGCACAGACCGAGTTAGCGGCGGATAACGGATCTGCCGCCCAGGCAGCGGCAGTCGCGGCTGCCGTACCCATGGCTCTGGACGCAAACGCCACCGTCCCGCAGACCGAGGAGGTCGTCACCCCCGAGAACCTGACGGTGGGGGAGAATCCGACGGCAGCCGCGTCTGCAGGCAATGTCACTGCTGAAGGGAGCCTGAACGCCTCTGATAACATCACCATCCCGGAGAACGTCACCCCCGAAGGCCTGCCTGTGGCAGCCGCAGCGGTGGCGGCAGTGGAGGAAGAGGAAGAGACTCCGGACTCTGAGAAGGATAGCGAGGATCTGTCCTGGGAGGACTACCCCACCGACCGCATCTGGAGAGAGGGGATGCCTCTGGAGTACACCTGGACGCCTCTGTCGTTCTCCGGATTCTTTTACGACCTGGACGACCAGGTGGGCACGGAGACGCTCACCATCACCCTGGACAACCAGGGAGACAGGACCGTGGACTCCGGCGGGCTGGTCTACTTCAGCGATGTGCAGGAGATCAACTTCGAGTACAACGACTGGGGCAAGTTCCAGGTAATCGGATTCATGGCGGACAAGTACTTCGCCGGATACGTCACCAGCGATGTCGTTGACCGAGACTTGAGCCTGATCAACGAAAACGAGCTGAGAAGGGTTCTGGTGGACAGCGATGACGACCAGACCATAACCACCGGCTCGGTGCTCACCCTGGAGGAGGGCTACGAGCTGCGCATCAAGGAGATCGACATCAACGGCAACAAGGTGTGGCTGGGGCTGGCCAAAGACGGGGAAGAGATCGACAGCAAGGTGGTCTCTCCCGATGGGGCGTCGACCTCCACCTACAAGTACGAAGTTGATATCGGCGGCCGGGACACGCCGCTGGTCATGGCCCACATCGAGAACGTCTTCCAGGGCGCTGAGTCCAGCCTGGTGACGGTCAACGGTCTGTTCCAGATCTCCGACACCTATGCCTCGGTGGAGGACGGAGATAAGTACGGGGAGATGGAGGTCGTTGCCGTATCCGATCAGGGAATCGAGATGCAAAACGAGGACTCATTCACCCTCCGGAAGGACAAGACCGTCAACATCATGGGCGATGTGGGATTCGAGGTTGCCGATTCCGATACGGTGAGGTTTGCACCCATCGTGGATCGGAAGGGCACCTACGAGATCCGGGGAACCATCGTCGACCCGTCCAAGGTGGACGAGTTCGTGTGGAATGCCTACAACTTCGAGGGATTCTACTACGATATCGATGACGACGTGGGAACCGAGTTCCTGAAGGTCACCCTCACCGGGGAGAAGATCGAGGACGGAAACCTGCTCTACGAGACCTCACCTCAGCCTGTTGAGTTCAAGTTCGAGAACTGGGGCAAGTACGACGTCATCGGATTCATGGCGGACAAGTACTTCGCCGGATACAACAACGGAACCGAGCTCACCGACGAGTACAGCATAATCAACGAGGGAGAGCTTCGCAGGGTTCTGATGGACAGCGACGACGACGTGACCCTCTCCTCCGGATCGGCCATGCCCCTGAAGGAAGGGTACGAGCTGCAGATCAAAGAGGTGGACCTGGACGGAAACAAGGTCTGGCTGGCCCTGACCAAGGACGGCGACGAGGTGGGCAATAAAGTGGTCACCCCCGATTCGGCCAACGTGAAGAGCTCCACCTTCGTCTATGAGGTGTCCATCGGCAGCGAGGACGTCCCCATAATGGCAGCCCACGTGGCCAGCGTCTTCCGGGGATCCGAGCAGGATCTGGCCACCATCGACGGCGTATTCCAGGTATCGGATAGCGCCGAGTCGGTGGAGGAAGGCGAGACGCACGGCAAGATGGAGGTCGACTCCCTCTCCGACCAGGGCATCACCATGAGGAACGACGGCTCCATAAGCCTGGGTAAGGGCAAAGAGCTCGAGATCATGGGCAACCTGAAGTTCGTGGTTGCGGACAACGATGAGCGGAACTTCGCGCCCTTTGCCACCAAGGTGGGAGAGGTGGAGCCGCTCAGGATCAACGTGCCAGAGACCGTGGTCAACAGGACAGCCCAGATTGAGGTAATCTCCGGCACCCAGGGCGTGAGCGGGGTCAAGGTGCAGGTGGACGGCAAGGATATCGGCACCACCGGCACGGAGGGCACCATCAGCTACACGCCGAGAGACGCCGGGACCTTCCAGGTCAAGGCTCAGCTCACCGGATACCAGGACGCCAGCGGCAGCATCGTGGTCAGATCGGCGGCCGAGACCAGACTTCTGACCCTGGACCTGCCTTCCGAGGTCAAGAAGGGCCAGACGTTCGTGATGACCGTGAAGGGCGGCCTGAACGCCACCCCCATGGAGGACGTCAACCTGACCTTCGACGGCAGGAGCATCGGAGTCACCGATTCCAAGGGCACCCTGTCTCACTCCTCCGACGCTGTGGGACAGCACAGCGTCAAGGCCTCCAGGGAAGGTTACGATGACGTCACCAGGACCATCACCGTGACCACAGCGGTAATGGTGGAGAACGTCAGCGTCAGCGAGAAGCCCACCGCAGGCAAGAACGTCAAGGTCACAGCCAGCGTCCGGAACACCGGGACCACTGAGGACAGCAAGGAGCTGCAGTTCATGGTCAACGGCGAGAAGGTGGACGCCAAGAACGTGACCCTGGCAGCCGGCGAGTCCAAGGAAGTGGTCTTCGAGTACCGGCCCAAGGATCCGGGAGCCTACAGCTTCGAGGTCGACGGCAGACAGAACCGGGTAGCGGTGGAGGAAGCCAAGAGCAACGCCATGTGGATCGCAGTCCTGCTGCTGATCCTGCTGATCGCCGGCGCCGGGGCTTACCTCTACAAGACCGGACAGCTGGAGACTCTGAAGCAGAGCCTGCAGAAGAGGGGAGGAATTTAGAGAGAAATTCTGAGAAGGCAGGACGCTGGGGGGCGGGAAGGCTTCCCAGCGGGTATCTCTTTCTTTTTTATCTTTCCGGCGTTGTCTGGACTTTCAGGTCTATGATTCGAGGAGATCCTGACTATCTGTTTAAGGACGTCCAGCCATACGTTTGATGAATATGAATTCCAGACATCCGTTTGACATTTGAGAACGGGATATGCGAAAAATATAACCGGAGTCAACTGAGATAGCGTCAGGCAGGCGATTGCCATGGATTACGTGGAATTCAAAATCCTAAAAGCCATTGCGGACCTCCAGGTGCCCTACCCCCAGGCCGACAGGATCAGAGAGCGGTCCGGAATCGACGCCGAGGACCTGGGCGTGAGACTGGAGCTTCTGGAGATGCAGGGATACGTAAGGACCAGGAGAGAATCCACCATCTCCGATAGATCCCTTCCTGGAGGCATTTACGCTGCCGGACTGACCACTGCAGGCAAGAGGGCCATGGCCGGAGAAAGGTGGTAGAGGCAGGCAGAGCCAATCTTTTTTGTCCCCTCCAGACAGGGGAAATGGCGGCTCCCCGGGACCTGATGTGGAGTGCTTTTATCGGCATCAAATATGCCTGAAAATTCTGCCGCCTACCTCCTAATTTTCCTTATGCGGCAGGGAATAATTGATATACCCTGATGCTGTGTCTCATGTCAAGTCCTGACATATACCACAAAAATCACAAGGATAGTATTACCATGGCATTTTGGCAACCCAAATTCGAGTTGATGAAGAGAGACGAGCTGGAGGAGCTCCAGCTGAGACGGCTGAAGGACACGGTGGAGAGGGCGTACAGGAACGTGCCCTTCTATAAGGAACAGATGGACGCCCGGGGCATCGGTCCCCAGGACATCAAGACCCTGGCGGACGTTTTGCGGCTGCCAACCACCAGGAAGGTGAACCTGCGGGAGAACTACCCCTTCGGGCTCTTTGCCGTCCCCCGGGATGACGTGGTAAGGGTGCACGCCTCCTCGGGGACCACCGGCAAGCCCACAGTCGTTGGCTACACCAGGCAGGACATCGAGACCTGGTCGGACATGATGGCCCGGGACTTCGTGATGGTGGGAGTGACCAAGCAGGACGTTTTCCAGAACGCCGTGAATTACGGCTTCTTCACCGGGGGCCTGGGGGTCCACTACGGCATCGAGCGCATGGGGGCCATGGCCGTGCCTTCGGCCACCGGAAACACCGAGAGGCAACTGGAGATAATGATGGACTTCGGGGTCACCGTGCTGCACTGCACGCCCTCCTACGCCCTTTACCTGGCGGAGACGGCCAAGGCCAAGCGGATCGTGGACAAGCTGAAGCTGCGCATCGGCTGTTTCGGGGCCGAGCCCTGGTCCGACGAGGCCCGCAAGGAGCTGGAAGAGGCCCTGAACATCAAGGCCTACGACTCCTACGGCCTCTCGGAGATGTTTGGGCCCGGGGTGGCCTTCGAGTGTCAGGAGCAAAACGGACTGCACATCTGGGAGGACCACTTCCTGGTGGAGATTCTGGACAAGGACGAGCAGCCCTGCGCCCCGGGAGAGCCGGGGGAGCTGGTGCTGACCTCCCTCACCAAGGAGGCCATGCCCCTGATCCGCTACCACACCGGCGACGTGACCTACTTCCTCGAGGACGAGTGCCCCTGCGGCCGGGTCAGCCGCAAGCTGCACCGGTTCCTGGGGCGGGCGGACGACATGCTGGTGGTCAGGGGGATCAACGTCTTCCCCAGCCAGATCGAGGACGTGCTCATGAGCATCCCGGAGATCGGGGACTACTTCCAGGTGATAGTGGACCGCAAGCGCCACGGCCTGGACGAGATCAGCATCAAGGTGGAGCTGACGGACGAGGCCTTCACCGGAGAGCTGGGCGATCTGGGCAAGATCCAGAAGAAGGTGGAGGACCGGCTCAAGTCGGTGCTCAACGTCAGAAGCAAGATCGACCTGGTGGAGAAGGGAAGCATCCCCCGGACCGCAGGCAAGGCCCAGAAGATCGTGGACCTGAGAAAGCTGTAGAGTCCTGCAGAAAAGCTCAATCAGGGGAGCCTAATCAGAGGAGGTCCCTCGCCCCTGGGGGCAAGAGGAGATGGCGGCGCCCTCCTCCCGGAGCCAGGGGGCTTCCGGTCGTCGCTCGATCTTTCCCCAAAACATCTGCAATCCTATAGTCAACAGTCCCACAACTCGAGCAACAGGGTCAGTCCGGCCAGGCCGGGCCCGACTGCTCTGTCTCCTTCTCACCGGCGGCGGTAGGTCTCCTCCATCCACTCCCTGGCCGGGGGGTGCCAGTTACCCCGGCGATGAAAAAGATTTCTTGATTCTGAGTTTGGCCAGACGATCCTGGACGCCGGGAGGCTTGAAGCTCTGGAGACGGGATTTGGTACCCCTGGCTTATTCCTCCTCCCCCAGTGCCACCAGGGCGCTGGCCAGGGTTATCGGCCCCAGGAAGTCCTTCCTGGCCCGGCTGGAGTCCACGAAGACCTTCTCCATCAGCACCGGGGCACCCAGGGCCTGTGCCCCGCAAAGAAGCATCAGGGTGCGAAAGACCAGGTTTCCGGATATGCCGTCAGGGGCCACGATCAGGTCGTCCCCCCTGCAGTTCTCGATGAGAATGGTCCGGTGCACGGCCTGCAGTCCGGCCTCTCTGGCCTGGGAGGCGATGAGCTCCCCCTCGGCCAGGCTGCGGTCGATGCGGTAGCTGCGGCCCAGGTCCTCCATGCGGCCCCCGGAGAGCACGGCCAGAGTGGGGTCGACCCCCAGCCGCCTCAGGTAGGCCCCGCCCCTCAGGGCCAGGTCGAGCCGGTCGCCCACCGTGTCCCCCTCGTCGATTCCCACCGGCCCCAGGAAGAAGCTCCAGCCGTCCAGATCCAGGAGGACCATTCTCCTGACCCTGATCCCGAACCGCTCGGCAATGGTCTTCATAGCCCGGGAGGCAGAGACGTTCCCCCGCACCGCCCCGTCGATCTCCCCTCCGGCCAGGAGCTCCACCAGCTCTGCCGCCGGGTCTTCTGCCTCCACCACCTCCAGGCCCGGGACCTCCGAGGCCTCAGGAACCTGCCCCGGACCGGCCACCGCCACCAGCTCGGCGTACTCCGAGGCCGCCTGCAGACCGGCCACCAGGCCGGGGAGGGCGGAGGAATTGCTGGAGGAGAGGCCAATGCCTATCCTGGCCCGCCTGGACCGGGCCCGCTCCCGGAGGGAGACGACATAGTCCGCGTTCATCTCAATCTATTCCCGTTATGCAGTCCCGGGCGAAGTCAAAGAGGGTAACACTCTGGCTTCCGGCCTGCATGATCAGCTTCCTCTCCTCCGTCACCCGGCCGATCTCCGCCGACTCCAGGCCCCGGCGGCGAAAGACCTTCTGCACCTCTTCAGAGTTCTCAGGCCGGCAGGTGACCACGAAGCCCATCCCCGGATAGACTTTGAGCCAGGCGGACATGTCCACCCCGGCGGGCAGGAAGATCTTCTCCATGTCCACCACCGCTCCTGCGCCGCTGGTCTCCAGGAGCATGCCCAGGGTGCCCAGGAGGCCGGGGTTGCTGATGTCCTTGCCGGCGGTGACCAGACCCCGGTCGCCCAGCTCCGGCATGGCCCCCAGCTGGCGGAGCAGGACGTCGCTCTCCTTGAAGCTGGTGGTGTCGAAGTTGATGGCGAAGCGGGGGTGCAGGGAGCCGTCCAGGTCCGCCGCCGCCACCACCACGTCCCCGGGCCGGGCGGTGCTGCTGAGGATGACCGAGGACTTCCTGGCCTTGCCCAGGATGGCCACGTCCAGGGCGCTGTAAGGCGTGTCCGGATGGAGGTGGCCGCCGATGATGGGCACTCCGAACTTCTCAATTCCCTTTTGCAGGCCCTTCAGGACGGCGTCGCCGATCTCCTCCGAGTCCACGGAGAGCACGTCCACCATGGCCAGGGAGGTCCCGCCCATGGCGGCGATGTCGTGGACGTTCACCAGCACGGCGCAGTAGCCGGCCCACTCGGCGTCCACCTCCATCAGCCTGGACCAGATGCCGTCGGCCGCCAGCAACAGCACCTCGTCCCCGTTGTCTATGACCGCAGCGTCCTCCCCGAAGGAGGCCATGATCTTGTCCGATTTGATGGGAAAGTAGCGCAGGACGTTGCCGATCTGCTTCTTGCGGGTTATTCCCACGAAGCCACGCAGCTCCGCCGCCAGAGAATCTAGATTCATCAACCCCTGCTCTTGCCTCTACGCTCAAAAATAGATGACGGTGAAATGGCAGAACAGGGAGTAGGTGGAGGGGAGAGGGATAGAGAGGTGCAGGGATGAAGAGAACTGAGAGGGGTTGGGAGGAGGAGGGCAAGGAGGGGGAGGGATGAGGGGGAGATAGAGTGAGGGATGAGGAGGGCAAAGAGGGGTGGGGATGGATAGTGCGTGAGACGGATTTTCCGCCAGCCCCAAAAACAAGGAGCTCGCTGCTGTTTTCGAGTGGAAAAAATGCTGTCCTTTTTTTAAAAAGTTCTTATTGATATCGAAAATCATGAACTTTGCAAATAATAATAATAATCTATCTTAGTAATCAAGCCATAATCGATCGCAGTAGAGCACCGCGTAGACCGGAAGCAAAGGGGTTGTCATATCAGAAAATCATTACAGACTCTTCCAGCTCACGGTTTTTCCAGCCCTTTTGATCGGGAATCTACAGGTTGTGGGCGTGGTTATTAACTGTGTCGGTTGCCGCCCCTGATGAACCGCTCTTCGTGGCCTTTGTGGCCCTCCATCTCGACTGGATTCAAAGGCTATGGGGCTGGAGGTGGGAAAGGCTCGAAGCCTGGATGCTCCGGGATCTTTTAAAATTGGGCGGGGAGGACTGGACCCGGCCATCCTCCGGGTGATCCGTTATAAGACGCATCGCATCTCATTTAAGCCAGCAGCGCATTTCAGTGGTTGGGATTTGAGTGATGGCAAGAGAGTACGAGACCGGCAGGAGCCTGGTGGCGAGCCTGGATTTCGGCACGGAGATAACGGAGGGCATCCTGAGCCTGGCAGAGATGGAGGGAGTGGACATGGCCGCGGTTAGCGCAATTGGAGCTCTCTCCCGGGCGGAGATCGGCTACTACGACCAGACGAGCCACCAGTACCGGACGACCAGAATAGACCGCCCGGTGGAGCTGGTCTCCTGCACCGGAAACCTGTCTATGCGGGACGGATCCAGGGCGCTGCACCTCCACGCCGTCCTGGGGGACGACCGCTACCATCTCCTGGGAGGCCACCTGCAGAGGGGGGAGGTCTTCGCCGCCGAGGTCCACCTGCTGGAGCATATGGGCCAGCCGCTCTCCCGGTCCCACGATCCGGCCACCGACCTCTACCTGTGGAGAGACCGCTGATGGACTATTTCGAGACCCTGGAGGCGGGCCTGGCCAGTGCCATGGAGATAGCGGCCCGGGCCCGGGAGAAGGGTCTGGACCCCACCACCACGGTAGAGGTCCCTCTGGCCGTGGACCTGGCCGAGCGGGTGGAGAAGCTGGTGGGAATCGATGGCGTGGCCAGGCGCATCCGGGAGATGGAGAAGGAGGGGCTGAGCCGGGAGGAGGCCGCTTTGGCCATCGGCGTGGACTTCGCCGAGGGAAGGCTCGGGCCGGGGGCGGACAACAAGATAGAGGCTGTAGACAAAGCCATTCGCACCTCCATGGCCCTGCTCACCGAAGGGGTGGTGGCCGCCCCCATCGAGGGAATCGCCAAGGTGGGCCTGGGGAAGAACGACGACGGCACCGAGTACCTGAAGGTGTACTACGCCGGTCCCATCCGCAGCGCCGGGGGGACGGCCCAGGCCCTATCCGTCCTGGTGGCGGACTACGTCCGGCGGAGGGTGGGGATTGCCCCCTACAAGGCCCGTCCGGAGGAGATCGAGAGGTACGTGGAGGAGATCGGGCTGTACAAGAGGCTGGCCAACCTGCAGTACACCCCCTCAGACGACGAGATCAGGATCATCGTCAAGAACTGTCCGGTGTGCATCGACGGCGAGCCAACCGAGGAGGAGGAGGTCTCCGGATTTCGCGACCTTTCCCGCATCGAGACCAACCGGGTGCGTGGAGGGATGGCCCTGGTCTCCGCCGAGGGCATCGCCCTGAAGAGGCCCAAGCTGAAGAAGCACGTCTCCAAGCTGGAGATCGAGGGCTGGGACTGGCTGGACTCCCTGGCCAGCGGCAAGAAGGACGGCGGCAGCAGCAGCGAGAAGTTCCTCCGGGACCTGATCGCCGGCCGGCCGGTCTTCTCCCACCCCCACCGACCGGGGGGCTTTCGCCTGCGCTATGGACGGTCCAGAAACACCGGGCTGGCGGCGGCGGGCATCAATCCGGCCACCATGATCATGGTCAACGAGTTTCTGGCCGCCGGAACCCAGATCAAGATCGAGCAGCCGGGCAAGGCCGCTGCCGTCTCCCCGGTGAGCAGCATCGAGGGGCCCACCCTGAGGCTGATCAACGGCGACGTGGTGCGCATCGACTCCCCGGCGGTGGCTGCGGAGTGGATGAAGAGCCCCCACGGCCTGAGGGAGCACGTCTCCCGGATAATCGACGTGGGAGAGATCCTGATCAGCTACGGCGACTTCCTGGAGAACAACAGGCAGCTTGCCCCGTCCTCCTACTGCTTCGAGTGGTGGGAAAAGGAGCTGGCGGCCGCCGGAGGCGATCCTTCCGGGCTGGAGGAGATAACGGGCCCGGAGGCCGTGGAGCTGTGCCGGAGGTTCAACGTGCCCCTGCACCCGGCCCACACCTACCTGTGGCACGACATCACCCCCGGAGGGCTCCGGTTCCTGGCCAGGACGGCCTCAGAGGAGGGGGAGGCGGTCTACGAAGAAGGGGAGCTCAGGTCCCTGAAGCTTCCCCTGACGGCCAAGGACGTCCTGGAATCTCTGCTGGTGCTGCACAAGGTGCGGGAGGGACAGATCATCGTTGACGACCCCCTGCCCCTCATCCTCTGCCTGGGACTGGATCCTGTCAGCCTGAAGCAGACTGCAAAGGAGAGAGCAAGAGAGAGCGCAGAGGAGAGTCCAGAGGAGAGCCCGGAGGAGGCCGCAAAGGAGGCCATAGAGACTGAGGAGGGAGCCCTGGAGGCGGTAAACCGGCTGGCGGGATTCGTCGTCCGGGCCCGGGCTCCCACCCGGGTGGGATGCCGCATGGGCCGGCCGGAGAAGTCGGACAAGAGACAGATGCGGCCGCCGCCCCACGTCCTCTTCCCCACCGGCCAGGCCGGAGGCAAGAGCCGGCTGGTGAAGGAGGCGGCCAAACATGTCGAGGGACGGGAGACGGGGGTGATTGAGACGCAGATCGAGAAGCGGAGGTGCAAATCCTGCGGCCAGGAGACCTTCGCCTTCAAGTGCCAGTGCGGGTCCCACACCGAGAAGCTCCGGGCCTGCCCCAACTGTCACATCCCGGCCCCGGAGCGGTGCCCCAAGTGCGGGATGGAGACCTCTGCCGCCGCCAGGATGAAGATCGACGTCAAGAAGCTCTACTCCCAGGCCCTGGAACGGCTCTCGGAGAGGGATACCGGGGACGACGTCCGGGGAGTGCTGGGCCTCAGCTCCCGGGACCGCACGCCCGAGCCCCTGGAGAAGGGCATCCTGCGGGCCAAGCACGGGGTGTACATCTTCAAGGACGGGACGGTGAGGTACGACCTGACCGACATGCCCCTCACCCAGTTCCGTACCTACGAGACGGGGACGGACGTGGAGAGGCTGAGGAGCATCGGCTACCTGGAGGACATCTTCGGCCAGCCTCTGGCCCGGGACGACCAAATCCTGGAGCTTCAGGTCCAGGACGTGATCCTGTGCCAGGACGCCGGAGACTACCTGCTGAGGGTGGCCCGGTTCGTAGACGAGCTGCTGGTCAAGTTCTACGGCCTGGAGCCCTTTTACAATGCCAGCAGCCCCCAGGACCTGATCGGGACCCTGCTGATCGGCCTGGCCCCCCACACCTCGGCCGGGGTGCTGTGCCGCCTGGTGGGGTACACCCGGGCCAGCGCCGGCTACGGCCACCCCTACTTCCACGCCGCCAAGAGGAGGAACTGCGACGGCGACGAGGACTGCGTGATGCTGCTCATGGACGCCCTGCTGAACTTCTCCATGAGCTACCTGCCCCAGAGGCGGGGGGGCAAGATGGACGCCCCCCTGGTCCTCACCACCCGGCTGAACCCGGCGGAGGTGGACAAGGAGGCCCACAACCTGGACCTGTCCCGCAGCTACCCCCTGGAGTTCTACGAGGCCACGATGAAGAACCTGGGGGCCAAGGACCTGGAGTCCGGGATCGACCTGGTCTCCAAGAGGCTGGGCACAGAGGAGCAGTACAGGGGGTTCTGGTTCACCCACGACACGGCGGACATCGCCGGCGGTCCCCGTAACAGCTCCTACAAGACCCTGGAGACCATGGTCGACAAGATGGACGCTCAGCTGGAGCTGGCCCGCATCCTGCGGTCGGTGGACGCCACCGACGTGGCGGAGAGGGTGATCAACTCCCACTTCCTGCCGGACCTAATCGGCAACCTGAGGGCGTTTTCCCGGCAATCGGTGCGCTGCGTCAAATGTGGGGCCAAGTTCAGGCGTCCCCCTCTGAAGGAGACCTGCCCCAAGTGCGGAGGAAAGCTGATCCTGACCGTGCACGAGGGAAGCGTCCGCAAGTACCTGGAGGTCTCCATCAAGGTGGCCCAGGACTACGGGGTGTCCAGCTACACCCAGCAGAGGCTGCAGATGCTCAAGATGGAGATCGACTCCCTGTTCAACAACGACAAGTCCAAGCAGACCGGCCTGGCGGACTTCATGTGAACTTCCGGCTGCCGACCGACCCCTTTGTCCCCGATCCATGGTTCCCGGCACCTGCCGGGGCGTCTCCAGCCAGCCATCTGCCGGCCCCTGGCCAGGCCGAATGACGGCTATCTGGCCGGAATCGATGATGGCCCTCAGTCCAGGGCGGATGACGGCCCTCCGGCTGGGTCCGGATACGCCACCCCGCCACCAGACCCTCGATGGACCGGGAGCTGCCCGGCCCCGACGAAAGCCCGGGGGGGGGCGGCGGTCACGATGACTTTTTAAAGAAATACTGTTGATTATTGTTAAAAGGGTTGAGATCCGTGAGGGTCCTTTTGGCGTCGGCCCTGCTGGCACATCTGCTGTCATGATGCTGTCGGCATCGGCCTTTGGGCAGTAGACCGCAGAGTAGTGGTTTGACCGGGGCGTTGACCTTGACGCCCAGAGCCGGTGGACGCTCGTAGAGCGGTCCCTGGCTGCTATCC
>JAAEEW010000150.1 GCA_013415595.1 Methanosarcinales archaeon
ATCTTCTGGTTGAGGGTGGGCAGCATCTTGGTCAGTGCCTCTGCCTGGGGATTGGTCCTGGGGAAGCCGTCGAGCATGTATCCGTTCTTCACGTCCGGCTTGGCCAGCCTGTCCTTGATGATGTCTATCAGCAGGGAGTCTGGAACCAGTTGGCCAGCGTCCATGTATTTCTTGGCCTCGGTGCCCAGAGCCGTGCCGTTCCTGACGTTCTCTCTCAGGATGTCGCCGGTGGATATGTGGACGACCTTGTACTTGTCAGCAATCGATTTGGCCTGTGTGCCTTTTCCAGATCCGGGGGGACCAAGCAGAATAATGTTCATCTATTTCCTCCTTTACCAGCGTCAAGCAACGGAAGGCCAGGTGCACTTCAACTCATCCATCCCGGGAACGATTGGCCTCCTGCCCATCACCTCTCCGGGGCAATAGACCTGCCCTCGATGGCCACTAAAGCTCCCTCGACCGCTGCCTGTAGCCTTTCTGTAAATCCTGTTTGTTAAAAAAACTTTCCTAGCCAATTTTCAGCAGTGGCTCCAGATCAGATCAGGCTGGCCAGGGTCATGAACAGGCTGGCGTAGATGGGTATGGTGAAGTTGTCGTCCACCACACTTCCCCGGAGAAATACGGGAACAGAGTCGGCCAGGGTGGCTCCCAGGGCGCCGGCCAGGTAGACGGCGAAGGGCAGCAGGGTGAGGGCCGAGGACAGGTACCCCAGGGCCAGGCAGACCAGGAACATTCCCAGGACCACGGGAAGCGGCTTGATCCTCCTTCTGGCCCCGGGCAAAGAAGATTGGTCGCGGACGTTGGACCCCCGGAGCACCGATCCGATGATTCCGCTGGCTGCGTCCCCCAGGGAGAGCATGAGCATGGCGGTGAGAGCGATTGCGGGTCGGAATAGCAGGACCGTCAGCAGGGCTCCGAATATGAAATAGACGTAGCCTGCCACCCGGTCTTTCTCGCTATCCCTGACCTCCGGCAGCCTGATTTGCCCCCGAAGCCTCATGGTCTCCAGGACGATGGCCACGGCCATGGCGGTCGCGATCAGGGCGGCAGTTATCATCTGCCCCAGCAGGACCAGGCCGATGGGCACAGACAGGCCGGTGATGTGAATGGTCTTCCTTCTGATCTCCCGCGCCAGGAGCGTCTGCCATTCCATAGCCGCCTTCCACACCCTGCCCCACGCCCCCGGTCGTCTCTTTCCGTCTCAGGGACTCACGGCCACTCCGGCATCCTCGAAGCGCTGGGTGCAGCAGAGCAGGCCGGAGACGGTGCCCAGCAGGTCTTCCTTCTTCACCTTGACCTGGCGCATGGAGTCACGGTCTCTGATGGTGACCGTTCCCTGCTCGATGGTCTCGTAGTCCACGGTGACACAGTAGGGAGTCCCGATCTCGTCGTTTCGCCGGTATCTGCGGCCAATCGATCCTGAGGTGTCGTAGTCGGTGAGGTACCCGGCGGATCGCAGGGCCTCCAGGATCTCTCTGGCCGGGGCCGTCAGCTCTGGCCGGTCCATGAGGGGCAGCACGGCCACGTCCACCGGGGTCATGCGGGGAAGAAGCCGGAGGACTATGCGGGGCTCTTCTTCCACCATCTCCTCGTAGTAGGAGTGCTCCAGCACGGTGTAGAGAATGCGGTCGATGCCAAAGGAGGGCTCGATCACGTGAGGCACCAGCTCCTCGCCCCGGATCTCCTCTTCCACCATCTCGAAGGAGACCAGCTCTCTCTCCACCTCCACCGTCTCTCCGTCCACCTGGACGGCTATGGGACCTTCTCCCTTCAGCTCCTTCATGTCCAGGGACTTCAGGGCCTCGGCGATGGCCTTGGCCTGGCCCTTGAACCTGGGGCCCAGAGACTTCATGTCCGGCTTGATGACCAGCTTCTCCCGGCGGACCGGCTGGTCGTAGTTGACGAAGACGGTGAGCCTGGCCTGGCTTAAGGCCATGTGGGATTTCAGGTCGTAGTCGGTGCGGTCGGCCACCCCCACCAGCTCGATCCACCCCAGCCGGTCCAGGAGCACCTCGGCGTCCCAGCAGTCGGCTGCGTAGTGGGCCATCTCGTCGGCCTTGTGCTGCCTGAACCGCAGCCTGTCCCGGGCCACCCCCACCGCCTGGAGGAACTGGTAGGTGCGGGCCACGTAGTAGGCCAGGGTCTGGTGGGCGATGATGCCCTTCTCCACTGCCTCGCCCACCGTCATCTCCTCCACCTCGCCCCTCTCCTGACCGGCCTGGGAGTAGAGGCGCATGACTATGTCCTTCACCTCGTCAAAGCGGGGGTGGGTCTTGTCCCGGGGGTCGATGAAGACCTCGGCCTCGGCCTGGGTGAACTCCCGCAGGCGGATGACACCCTGTCTGGGGGAGATCTCGTTTCGGTAGGACTTGCCGATCTGCACCGCCCCGAAGGGCAGAGCCCCCCGGAAGTAGCGCAACAGGCGGGGGTAGTTGATGAACATCCCCTGGGCAGTCTCCGGCCTCAGATAGCCGGCGTGCTTGTTTCCAGGGCCTATCGCCGTCTTGAACATGAGGTTGAACTCGTAGACCGTGGAGAGGTCGCCTCCACATTCCGGGCAGAAGATATCGTTGTCCTGGAAGACCTGATAGATCTCCTCGTCGGAGAGGGCGTCCGGGACCTCGATGATATGTTTGATGAGATGGTCGGCCCGGTAGATCTCTTTGCACTCTTTGCATTCCGTCAGCGGATCGGAAAATCCGCTCAGGTGGCCTGATGCCTTGAATATGTCCTCGATGCCGATGGTGGGGGCCTCGATCTCGGCAAATCCTTCCCGAATCACGAAGAAGCCTCTCCAGGCGTCCTCTATTCTCCTCTTGAGCTGGGCCCCCAGAGGGCCGTAGTCGTAGAAACCAGCTGCACCGCCATAAAGCTCGAAGGCCGGCCACATGAAGCCCCGCCGTCTGGCTAGCTCGGTCACCTGTTCATACCTATCCATAGCCTAATCCTCTTTTCAGCTTAAACCACAGCGGATCATTTAACCTTTATCATCTGCGATTTTCAAGCGCCATCGGCCGGGGTCCTGGCGGAAAAATTGCGGTTTTTCAAGGGAAGCGGCCGCCAAAAAACTGCTGCTCCCCCCATCCCCGGGCTTTCGTCTCAGGCAGAAGGGTGCCAGGGAACTCTTTTCTGCAACGCTCTTCCATCCCCGATCAGGCTTTGCCCCGGGCGGTGGTTGTGGAGTGACGGTTGAGATGCCGGGGCATTCACAGGTTCTCCAGGCTGTTCTCCATAACCGCCGTCCACCACCATCGAGCCATGTCCATGAGGTCCCGGCTGAAGGTGCCGGAGAGGCGGTACTCCCCGCCCCGGTTGGTGATCAGTCCAGCACCCAGCAGCTTGTTTCTCATGGCGTAAAAGGCGGACCGGCTAACCTCCAGCTCCTCCATCAGCTTCTCCCACTCCCTGGTCTTGATGGGGTCTCCAGCCTTCTGCCTCTCCTCCACCATTGTCAGGAACCTCTGTCCCCTGAGGGCGGTGGTCTCGTCCTGGAAGAGGCGAAGCATCAGCTCGTGATAGGGATCCCGGGAGCGGCTGATCATGTACTCCGACTTGGACCGGATCTTGATGGTGGTGGCCGTTCGAGGTGCTTTCTTTACCGTGGTCATCGATCAACAGCTCGCAGATATCAATCACAATCTTTCTATTTCAGCATTGTCCAGAATCAGAGATCCGTGCCCCGCAATCGCCGGGCCATGAACTGATACCGGGGAGGGCAGGGCCCTCTTCTGTAGCGCTCTATAGCCAGACGGAAAGAGGGTGCATCCCCGGCCACCGCCAGGGGTTTAACGTATGGATGGGGGTTCATTGATAAAGGGGCTGGATCAGTCCGGTTGAGTCCCGCGGGATTTCCAGGTGGTGGCCATGGATCTGAATAGAGATGCTGCAACGGAGGGCGAGGTGGATGAAGCCGTTTTTGATGAAGAGGGAGACCCCCTGGATGCCAGGGCCTGGCTCAGGAGGGGGGTGGCTTTGCGCCGGGAGGGCCTCTATGCCCGGGCCCTGGAGGCCTTCGACCGGGCCATTGAGCTGGACCCCTCCATGGCCGACGCCTGGCGGAACCGGGCGGTGGCCCAGAACAACCTGGGCCGGTTTGAGGAAGCTTTGGACTCCTCTGACCGGGCCCTCAAGATCGACTCCTCAAATCCTCGCACCTGGATTGTGCGGGGATTTTCCCTGCACAACATAAAGCGCTACGAGGATGCGGTCCTGAGCTACGCCCGGGCGGTGGATCTGGACCCCCTGAGCCAGGACGCCCGCCGGGCCTGGAACAACCGGGGTGCAGCCCTGGACAACCTGGGCCGGCACGAGGACGCTGTGGAGAGCTACGACCAGGCCATACTCATCGATCCCTTCGACGCCTACGCCTGGAACAACAAGGGCGTGGCCCTGAGCGCTCTCAAGCGGCGCGGGGAAGCCCTGCGCTGCTTTGAGAAGGCCATCGAGATCGATAACCTGTACTGGACCGCCTGGATGAACCGGGGCAACGCCCTGAAGGCCCTGGGCCGGGACGCGGAGGCAGAGGAATCGCACGCCCGGGCCAGGGAGCTTTGTGAAATGAAATGAGGTCTCTCGCCGCTTCCTGCCCTCCCCCGGGAAAGGGCTGAGAGATCACCCCCCCTGGGGCAGTCCCTCCACCGGAAAGCCTTAATCCTAAAAAAATTCAAGGGCTATTTGATGATGCCAAAAATTATATATTTACTCGTTTTGCTGCTTCTGGTCTGCAGCCTGGGATGCATCAACAGGCCGGAGGGCTCTTCCGGCGGGACCAGGGTGCTTCTTCAGACCAGCATGGGGGAGATCACCCTGCAGCTGCACGGGGACATGCCGGTCACCACCGGCAACTTCCAGTCCCTGGTGGAGAAGGGCTTCTACGACGGCACCACCTTTCACCGGGTGATAAGCGGCTTCATGATCCAGGGCGGCGATCCCACGGGAACTGGAAGCGGCGGCCCGGGATACACCATCGCCGATGAATTCACCGACCACAACAGGAACAGCCGGGGGACCATATCCATGGCCAACGCCGGCCCGAACACCGGGGGAAGCCAGTTCTTCATCAACCTGGTGGACAACAACTATCTGGACACCATGCATCCTGCATTTGGAGAGGTGGTGCAGGGGATGGACATGGTGGACCGCATCGGAAGGGTGCCCACCGGCGCCCAGGACCGTCCGGTCACGGATGTGGAAATAATCCGGGCCCGGGTGGTCTCCTGATCCCGGCCCAAAAAAGAAGGGAACCTGCCCTGCTCCAGGCGGGGCCATGGTCTCTCATCCATTTGCGGTCCTCAGGCCTTTGGCACCCCGGTCTGCCGGCCGGGATGGGGCCTGTGGGGCGAGCTAAACAGAGCTCAGCCTCTCTCTGAACTCCTTCCGGTGCCTCTTCTCCTCGTCCAGGATGTGTTTCAAGACCCCCACCACCTCCCGGTCGTCGATGGTCTCGATCTGCTGCTGGTACCTGGCGATGCCCTCCGCCTCCAGGGCTATTTGCAGCTCCAGCATCCCCCGGGGGTCGTCTCCCCCGAACTCCAGCTCTTTGTGCTCCATGACCGGCTTTCCGCCCCGCTTGACGATCAGGTCCGCCAGCCACCACATGTGTCTCATCTCGTCCACGGCGATGGCCTCGGTCACCCTGCTGGGGTCGCACTGCTTCATGACGAAGGAGTTTCTCACGTAGACCATGGTGGCCTCAATCTCCCTCACGAAGTCCTCGTTTAAGATGCGAATGATCTCATCCCGGTCCATGGGCAGGTCCTCCATCCTCCATAAATGTCCATAATAAATTGGGAGTCGGTGCTATTTAGCTGTTCTCCGGAGAGACTCTCAGGTCCAGGCCGGAATTCGCCGCACCCCCGCGGAGCAGATGGGCCAGGATGTGCTGGCCGGAGGGGGGACGGGTCCTGGCACGCTTCATATAAAAATAAGGCAGGAGGCCATAGGAGGTTTGTTGCCGGCCCGGAATCTCTGGCGCTCTTTGGAGGTAAGGCCATCCCAGAGCCCGGGCTGGCAAGGAGCCCCTGGCGGATGAAGTCTGCGGGCTCCTCTGGTTGAGATCGGCCCATAGAAGGCCAGTTGTCTCTTGTCTGTATGAGTTATATAATTATTTGAGACAGATTATGAATTGTTCATAAATCCTGCCCTGGCCAGGGGCCACTCTGGCCCCAAGTCCCCAGTCCAGGCAGGCCCCGGGCCATGCCCAATTGAAATCAGGGGGGGGCCCTTTGGGGAATCGAGCCTGAAGTGGCCTCACAAAATAGTCCTCATAAAAAAAATGTGTGGCCATACCGGGGGATTCAATCATCCGCCCCGTCGCTACACCCTGCTCTTTTCAGCTCCGCCTGGCCCTCTTCTCCTGCATGGCCCTGACGAATGCCAGGAAGGGCGGCGAGGGCCTGCCCGGCCGGGACTTCATCTCCGGGTGGAACTGGGATCCGAAGTAAAACGGATGGCCTGGAATCTCCAGGATCTCCATCAGGTCGCCGTTGGTGCCGGAGAACCGCATCCCCTTCTCCTCGATGACCCCGATGTAGGCCGGATTGACCTCGTAGCGGTGCCTGTGCCTCTCCACGATGTTCGTGGCCCTGTAAATCCGGTGGGCCAGCGAGCCCTCCTCCAGATGGGCGGGATAGTTGCCTAGCCTCATGGTGGCTCCCATCTCCCTCAGCCCCTCCTGCTCCGGCAGCAGGGCGATCACCGGATGGGGCGTCTCCCCGAACTCGGTGCTGTTGGCATCCTCCAGGTCGCAGACGTTGCGGGCAAACTCCACCACCGCCAGCTGCATTCCAAAGCAGATGCCCAGGTACGGAACCTTGCGCTCCCGGGCGTACTGGATGGCCTTGATCTTGCCCTCCGTGCCCCGGGCTCCAAACCCTCCCGGGACCAGGATGCCGTCGAACTCCCGCAGCATGATCTCCGGGGCCCCGGCCTCCAGCTCCTCCGAGTCGATCCAGGTGATATCCGGCCACACCCCCACCTCGATGCCGGCGTGCTTCAGGGCCTCTCTGATGCTCAGGTAGGCGTCCTCCATGGGATCGGTGCACTGGGAGCCGGCGGTGTACTTTCCCACGATGGCCATGGACACCCGTTCCTTGATGGCATCCATCTTCTCCACCAGCAGGTCCCAGTCCCGCCGCTCCTCCAGGGGGAAGAGTCGCATGGCTTTCATCAAATAATCGGTAAGTCCCCCCTCCTCAAGCTGCAGGGGAACCCTGTAGATGTCCTTGGCGTCGTGGCAGCTTATCACGGCCTCCACGGGCACGTCGCAGAAGTGGGCGATCTTGTGCTTGGTCTCGGGCAGCAGGGGCTTTTGACAGCGCACAGCTATCATGTCCGGCTGCAGTCCCAGGCCCCGCATCTCCTTGACGCTGTGCTGGGTGGGCTTGGTCTTCTGCTCCCCGTCCATGGTGGATGGAGCCAGGGTGACGTGGACGAAGAAGATGTTTCCCGACTCCTCGTACTTGAGCTGGCGCATGGCCTCCAGGAAGGGCATGGACTCGATGTCTCCCACCGTGCCCCCCACCTCGATCAGGCATATCTCACACCCACCGGTGCGGGAGACCTGGCGGATGCGGCGCTTGATCTCGTCGGTGATGTGGGGAATGATCTGGACCGTCTTTCCCAGGTACTCGCCCTTTCTTTCCTTGTCGATGACCGTGCTGTAAACCTTGCCGGTGGTGATATTGTGATCCCTGGTCAGCTCCACGTCCAGGAACCGCTCGTAGTTCCCCAGGTCCAGGTCCACCTCGCCACCGTCCTTCAGCACGTAGACCTCTCCGTGCTGGAAGGGGCTCATCAGCCCGGCATCGATGTTGATATACGGATCGATCTTAATGGCGGTGACCCTATAGCCCTTGTTCATGAGCAGCCGGCCGATGGAGGCCGCGGTGATGCCCTTGCCTAGCCCACTCATGACTCCGCCTGTGACTACGATATACCTCATATCTGCGTTACCCCATAAATCACGCCTTGAGGACCGAAGCCGCACCATATATGATAAGGGTGACGATCAGCATGGAAGAGGCCAGGGCGCCGTAAAACTCGGGCAGGGTCTCGGTATAGAATGTGAGAAGCAGCAGAGCCATCAGAGCTGCCAGCAGGGCGGCAGGAACCATTGGCCACCTCCTCTCCTGGGCGTAGCCGGGCAGGTCCCCGTAGACGTAGTCCGTGGCCACCTCTTCTCCAGGCCGGTAGTCTTCGAAGTCTTCCCTGTCCCTCATCGGCGTCTCCTCTGACCCTGGCCTCTGGATTCTCTGTTCTCGTGAGCGGCGGTCTTGCACCTCCTCTTCTTCGTACTCCCGGGTGGCGGACCACCCCCGGATCCTGCGCTCAAAGGCCACCTGCTCCGGGGAGTTCAGGGTCTTCAGGGGGTCGCTGTACTCTTCCTGGCCTCCGGAATCCTGAAGATCGCCGGCTGCCACCGCCCGGGCCCCGGGCCTATCCTCCTCCACCTCTCCTGGCATCTCCCTTATTCTTATCCTGCTCCGGCCGGGCGGTGCCTCCTCCTGGGGGAGGGAATCGTCTTCCTCATCGTCTCCTTCCTCGCCTCCCTCTTCTTCCCGGTCCTCAGCATCCGGCTCCTCGCTGATCAGGGTGACCGGGATATGGACCGGGCCGCTGGAGCTATGCAAAACGATCTCTCCGGTCATCAGGTCGTCGTCCTCCGGGGCCACGGCGGTGAAGGCCACGGTCTTCTCCAGGACCACGTACTGGTTATCCCTGGCCGCAGTGACCAGGGTCTTCAGCTCCGGGCTGACCTCCACCGTGATGCTGGTGGGATCTCCCAGATTGACCACCCGCAGCTCGAAGCTCCTCTTCTCGCCGGGATAGAGACGGAGGAGAATGGGCTCAGGATCCGCATCTCCGGCGCTGTCGTTGATCTGAACTAAGAAGCTCATTGACCACCCCCCAGATACCGCTGACAATAATTAAATTATTTATCCCTGTTGATAATCTTTGCGGGGCCCTCCTCACTCCCGGAGGTCAGGCGGCAGCATGTTGGGAATGCCCTCTTCGATGGGATAGGTCTCCTTGCAGGCCGGGCAAGTCAGCTTGCCGGTCAGGATCTCCTTCTCGTTCTCCTCAAAGACCTCGAGGGTGAGGTCCCCCTTGCACAGGGGGCAGGCCAGGATGTCCAGAAGGTCACGTTTCATGCTTCTTTCTGATCCGGCGCAGGGAATTAAACTTTCTCATCCGGCAGGGTGTGAGGAATCCGTGGGAATTTTTTGGCCACCGGCCTGCCGGGGACGCCGGGACGAGGTCCTCAGGCCATCCCCAGCTCGGATAGCCTGGCCGGGAGGTACTCCCGGGTGACGAAGTCCAGGCCTTTGCCGGCGAAGGCCTGCTGCTCAGCCTTCCTCTTCAGGTCGATCTGGAGCTGGATCTGCTTCTTCCAGTAGTCGTTGTTGAAGCGGGGATCGGCCAGCTCGCTACGCAGGGCGTGCAAATCCCGGTCGGTGAGCTTGTCTGTAGACAGGTTGTAGTCCACGATGTCGCTTGGCTGGACGCCCAGGAAACGGGCGGTGGGGGTTACCAGGTGCTCGGAGAGGTGGGCGCTCTTGATGGCCCCGTAGGCTACGCTGGCGAAGATGCGGTAGCTCCAGGGGTCCCCATCGGTGAACACCGCCACCGGGATGTTCAGTTCGGCGTTCAGCCGCCGGATCAGCCGTCTGGTGGACCTGGCAGGCTGGCCCTTGAGGTG
>JAAEEW010000151.1 GCA_013415595.1 Methanosarcinales archaeon
CTACCTGGCCGGCCTGCCCAGGCCCGACGCGGGCATCTCCGAGGAGAGGATCGGCCAGATCAATGCCATCCTGAACAGAGAGCTATCCCCGGACGAGGTGGAGGCCGTCCGCCAGATTCTGCACGGCTACAAGAAGGGCAAGGTGGAGGGCGACGACCTGGTCCCGGAGATATCCCAGGCCCTGAACGCCCACGACGCCCTGGTCTCCACCCTTCTGGAGAAGGTCTTCCCGGAGTTCAGAGACCTGAAGGCTGAGGCCACCACCCGCACGCTGAGAAGCCACATGACCTCCGGCTGGTTCCTCACCCTGGCCGACCTGCACTACCGGTCCCGGCTTCCGGTCAAGCTGTTCTCCATCGACCGCTGCTTCCGCCGGGAGCAGGCCGAGGACGCCGCCCGGCTGATGACCTACCACTCCGCAAGCTGCGTGATCATGGACGAGGAGGTCTCGGTGGACGACGGAAAGGCGGTAGCGGAAGGACTTCTCAGCCAGTTTGGGTTCGAGAAGTTCCGGTTCCAGCCTGACGACAAGCGGTCCAAGTACTACGTCCCCGGGACCCAGATCGAGGTCTACGCCTACCACCCCGGGCTGGTGGGCTCATCCACCAAGTACCAGAGCGGCTGGGTGGAGCTGGCCACCTTCGGCATCTACTCCCCCACCGCCCTATCCCAGTACGACATCCCGGTGCCGGTGATGAACCTGGGGCTGGGAGTGGAACGAATCGCCATGATCCTGCACAACTCCCGGGACTTGCGGGCTCTATCCTACCCCCAGCACCAGGAGGACTGGCACCTGGCCCCCCGGGTCATGGCCAAGATGATCACCGTGGAGAATACGCCCTTCTCTGCAGAGGGAATACAGATCGCAAAGGCCGTGGTGGATGTCTGCCTGGAGCACGGCAACACTCCCTCCCCCTGCGTCTTCCCGGCCTGGGAGGGGGAGCTCTTCGGCTGGAAGGTCAGGGTGTCGGTGGTGGAGCCGGAGGAGAACACCAAGCTTTGCGGCCCGGCCTACCTGAACGAGGTAGTGGTCTACAAGGACGAGATCCTGGGCATACCGAGAATCCCGAAATGGGAAGACGCCTTCCAGGAGGGCGTGAACACCGAGATCCGGTTCATCGACGCCTTTGCAGAGCTCGCCGCCCACCAGGTGGAGCAGGCCACTATGAAAGGAGAGGAGAGCGAGACCAGGGCCAGAATAGTCAGAAGCCCGGGAGATATCAACCTGAAGATAGATCCGGCCCTGGAGAGGTACATCACCAGCCACAAGCGAAAGATCGACGTGAGAGGACCGGTCTTCACCACGGTGAGAAGCCAGCTGCTGTGAGCCAGGAGGGCCGATGGCCAGGGCGGTGCTTCTGCCCGGGAGGCCGTCAAAGGCATCCGAATCGTGGCCCTGATAATGCCACTGCTAATATTCATTGGAGGACCAAGGACTTGAGAAATCCCAGTTTGAACGAGGCAGGGAAGAGGGCGGCGGGAGAATCGGCCGCCTCCCTGGTGGAGGACGGAATGGTGGTGGGCCTGGGGACGGGATCTACCGTTGCCTGGACCATCAGAAAGATCGGTGAGATGGTGAAGGAGGGCATGGAGGTCCTGGGAGTGCCCACATCCTACCAGTCGGAGAGCCTGGCCATCTCCTGCGGCATCCGGCTGACCACTCTGGCTCAAAATCCGGTGCTGGACCTGGCCATAGACGGAGCCGACCAGGTGGACAGGAGATTCTTCGTGATCAAGGGCGGCGGCGCCGCTCACACCCGGGAGAAGATCGTATCCCACTGCGCCCGCCGGTTTGTGGTGGTCTGCGACCAGAGCAAGCACGTGGAGCAGCTGACTGCGCCGGTGCCGGTGGAGGTCCTGGCCTTCGGGTCCGGCCTGGCCTACCGCAGGCTGCAGGAGATGGGAGGAAAGCCGGTCCTGAGGATGGGCAAGATGAAGGACGGGCCGGTGATCACGGATAACGGCAACCTGGTCATGGACGTGGACTTCGGCATCATCGACGACCCGGGAGTGCTGGCCGCCAGGCTGTCCTCCATACCCGGCGTCCTGGACCACGGCATCTTCTGCAACCTGGACGAGCTGCACCTGGCCCGGGCAGACGGGGTGGAGATAATCAGAAAGCCGGGAAGGTAGCCAGGAAGGCAGCCGGGAAGCGGCCGGCTGATAGCTGGCGATAGTTGATAGAGTCAAACGAATAGCAAAAAAATTATGAAAGTAAAGCTCCACTGGAGAGGACCATGAGAACCATCTGGTGGGAAGAGGGGCTGAAGATGATAGACCAGACCCTTCTTCCGGAGAAGCTGGTCATCCTGGAGGTCAAGACCATCAGGCAGCTGGTGGAGGCCATCCAGTCCCTGCGCGTGAGAGGAGCCCCTGCCCTGGGGGCTGCCGGAGGATACGGCGTGGCCCTGGCCGCCCAGAAGTCCACATTTTCCGATTCGGAGAACGTCATCCAGGAGATGGAGATGGCCGGAGAGATGATCAGGCAATCCCGGCCCACGGCCATTAACCTGGCCTGGGGAGTGGACCGGGTGCTCAGGGCGGCCTCTCGGTGTGAAGATGCGGACGAGGTGCGGGAGCGCGCCCTGCTGGAGGCGGAGGCCATAGCCGAAGAGGACCTGGCGGTGAACAGGGCCATTGGCAAGAACGGGGCCAGGCTGCTGGAGGACGGAGACCGGGTGCTGACCCACTGCAACGCCGGACGGCTGGCCTGTGTGGGCTACGGCACCGCTCTGGGGGTCATCCGCTCGGCGGTGGCCGAGGGCAAGGACATTCAGGTCTACGCCTGCGAGACCAGGCCACTGCATCAGGGCTCCCGGCTCACCTCCTGGGAGCTCTCCCAGGACGGCATACCGGTGACCCTGATCTGCGACAGCGTCTCCGGCTACCTGATGCGAAAAGGCAAGATCGACAAGGCCATTGTAGGGGCCGACCGCATCACCAGCGACGCCGTCTTCAACAAGATCGGCACCTACAGCCACGCCGTCCTGGCCAGGTTCCATCAGGTCCCCTTTTACGTGGCTGCGCCCCTGTCCACCTTCGACCGGGTGCTGCAGGAGGCCGACGTCACTGTAGAGGAGAGGGACCCCGACGAGGTCCGCCGCCTAGGGACCGTCCAGCTGGCCCCCCGGGATGTGGAGGTCTACAATCCGGCCTTCGATGCCACCCCCCTGGAGTACGTGTCCGCCCTGATAACCGAGAAGGGCATCTTCCGCCCGCCACTCATGCCCCCGGTTTAAAGATTTTCGGCTATCTATTTTTTAATATCGATGATTTCTGGCAGGCTTCGTCCAGCCTCTGCCCTCTGATGAGCGGCCCACTATGCCGGGGGGCGTCCATAATCCAATGAAACGAGAGACGATGATATTGGACTTCAACGATTATATTTCCAAAGCCAGGATATATTGAGGAGAATCTAATCCTTTCAAAAACTATTTAAAGATATAAGTTATTTCATATACCGATGGATCAATTGGTCGTTCTCCATGAAATATTCGAGTCATTCGCCAAGGACCGGGGATCGCTTCACGCCATAGATCCGAAATCGATAGAGGGAAGCTGCGCCTCTCAGGTCAGGAGGCTTCTGGAAGGCGCTCAACAGGGCGAGATCGATGCGGAATTCTGTGCACAGCTGCTGGAGTGCCTGACTGACATTTACGAGATCAAGCGGCTGGGAGATATTTGCAGGCGAGCAGGGCTCTTTGAAGTGGCCGTCAAGTGTTATAACCAAGCCCTCTCCCAGGGGCCGGACAGCAACGTTCGCTCCGTCCTTCTGAACAACCTGGGACAGGTCTATGCCCGGGAGGGGGACCTGGGCAAGGCCGTTCTTTACTACAGGAAGGCGGCAGAAGGCTTCGAGCAGGTGGGCAACGCCAGCGGAGTGGCCCACGTCCTGGGAAACCTGGGATCGGCCTATCGCCGGGGCTACGAGTGGGACCGGGCGGTGGAGCACTGCTTCAAGAGCCTGAGAGCCTTCGAGAAGCTGGGCGACGAGTTTGGAGTGGCCCAGATCATGGGCAGCCTGGGAAGGCTTTACGCGGAGATGGGCGAGCGAGACCTGGCGGTTCGCTACTACGAGAAGAGCCTCCGGGAGTTCGAGCGGCTGGGGGACAAGAAGAACGCCGCCTGGCTCTTGAACCGCCTGGGCAAGAGCAGGGCAAAGGCCGGAAGCTGGGAAGAGGCCACCCGCTGCTTCACCAGGAGCCTGGCCATCTTCGACGAGCTGGGCATGCCCCACAACTCCGGAATCGTGCTCACCAACCTGGGCCGCATGTACCTGGACCAGGGACTTCTGGAGCTGGCCACAGAGACATTGGAGAAGGGGCTGAAGCTCATCGGCCGGGAGATGCTGCCCGCCTATCCCAATGCCGTGGCCGCCCTGGCCGCCAGCAACAGCACCATGGCCCGCCAGTACCTGCAGGAGTTCATCAGGGATGATGAGATTCAGGCCCGGCGAGGGGGAGGCCCCGCCCAGGGAGCAAATGAGCTTGTAACCCTATCCTCTCAGCTTTACGCCAGCAGCTCTGACCGTTACCAGGAGCTGACCACCATTCCCCGGATCACCCTGGGAGAACTGAAGGTGGCCTCCAGCCAGGCCCGGTCCCTGTCCTACCTGGCCAGGCTGCACGATCCCGCCCGGGAGCGGGAACGGGTGGCTCTGGCGGAGCGGGCCATATCCGCGCTGCAATTGGCCCTGGCCAACTCCGGAGGACACGAACGAATCCAGATAGCGGCAGTCCAGCGAAGCCTGCAGGGGATGAAGGAGCTGTGGTCCATGGCCGGGTCCCAGAGCGAGCCCTGGAAGCTGGTGAGCATGCTGGCCGCGGCCACCGAGTACCTCATCGGCGGGGCCCGGGACCTGTGCGACGCCACCGGCGGTGCCGGGGAGGCCTGCCGGTGCATCTACGACGCCCTGCAGAGCATAGGCAGCGCCATAGAAGAGGAACGGCAGAGGAGGGATCCCGCGGCCAGGCTGGAGGAGGCCTCGGCCAACCTGAGACGGGCAGGGGAGCGGCTCCTGGCAGCGGGCACCGGGCAGGGCAGTGACGGCTCAGCCCGCATGACCAGTGCGGCCCAGATTCTGGACAACCTGGTCGTTCTATGCCGGGAAGCCGGGTCCGACCGGCCCACATCCGGCGGGAGCGGCACGGACAGGGTATCCAACCTGCTCAACTACGGCGCCCACCAGGAGGCCCTGCTGCAGATCGGCTGGACCCTGGTGGAGAACGGGATGGCACGAACGGAGAGGGCGGGCTACGTCTACATCTGGGACGACGCCATGAACCTGGCCGAGGTGGGGCCGGCCGGCAGTCCCAGCTCCAGGCAGAGAATCAACCGGTCCAGGAAGGGAGTGACCGAGGAAGAAGAGATGGACGTGGACCCCATCCCTGCCGGGCAGATGTTCAGCGTCCCCATAGCCCCTGCGAAAACCATGGTCTACGGCCGGGAGGAGATCAAGGGGACTCCACAGTCCTGCACTCCGACCTGCACCACCTGCATGGCCGATCAGCTGATCGTCAGAGAGAGAGAGGAGCCCAGGTATCAGGTGACCTCGTTTCACAGGCCGGTGGTGGAGTATCCAGCCGCCTCCAAGGAATGCGCCGTGCCCTCCCAGGAGAGCCGGGGAACACCGGAGGCCGGTGAGTTTTTCACCGCCCCAGCCGGGACCGGGGAGAGCGAGTGGGTGCAGGACTTCACCCCCCAGGAGACGCCAAACAGCGTGGCATTCGACGAGCGGCCCACCTTCTGGGACCGGGCCGTCCCCTACGCCCTGACCGGAGCAAAGGCCCTCACCGTCCTATTGGCCCTGGCCCTGGGGGCAATAGCCATCATATATTTGATATAGATTCAAGACCCAAGGCGCAGGCAGGATACATCCTGCCATGAAAAAGAAACAGCTAGAGATGTTGCTGGAGCGGGTGGAGGGATTTTCCAGCCCCTCCGCCGAGATGGAGCAGTACCCCACCCCAGCCCCCCTCGCCGCAGCCCTTTTGCATCTGGCCTACATGAGGGGAGAGCTGGAGCAGGTGGTGGACCTGGGATGCGGGACCGGAGTCCTGGCCATCGGCGCTGCCCTGCTGGGGGCCAGGGCGGCCGGAGTGGAGGTGGACCCCCGGGCCCTGGCCGTGGCCAGACGAAATGCCTCCCGACTGAAGGTCCATGTGGACTTCATCCGGGCAGATGTGGGCACCCTGGCCCTGAAGAGAGTCGGGACGGTGGTGATGAACCCCCCCTTTGGAGCCCAGAAGGCCAGCCCTGGGGACCGGGCCTTTCTGCGAAAGGCGGTGCAGATCGCGGATGTGATTTATTCCATACACAACGCCGGGAGCGAGGAGTTCATACGCAAGTATATCGCGCCCTGCACCGTAGAGGAGGTTTACCGTTCACAGATCCCCATCAAGCGCTGCTTTTCTTTTCATTCCAGAGAAGTAAGAGAGATAGAGGTTGAGTTATATAGGATATCGTGCCATAAAGGCAACCAGTCAAGAGGAACCTAGATGGAAAACAGCATTGTACTCCCGGGAGACGTAGTGGGGTCGACGGAGGAGTTCGTCGCCGGCCACGATACCTACGTTGCGGGAGGATATATATACGCTTCAACCACTGGCCAGGTGGAAATCGATCGGGAGAGGAGGTCGGCCAGAGTGATCACCAAGTCCAACGCTCCACCCAGACTGCAAAATGGGGACATAGTGGTGGGCGAGGTCATAGACATGAAGGAGAGCCTGGTGATTCTCTCCCTGGCGGTGAAGAAGGGCTACGAGTCCCGGCCCATATCCGATGAAGAGGCCACCATTCACATATCCAACGTGAAGAACTCATACGTCAAGGACCTGCGCCAGATGTTCGGGCTGAGAGACATCGTAAAGGCCAAGATAATCGACGAACGGCAGCTCCGGCTATTTACCGGAGACGAAGAGCTGGGTGTGATAAAGGCTTACTGCAGCCGGTGCATGTCCGACCTGCGCCTCAAAGAGGGAAAGCTGGAGTGCCCCACCTGCCACAACTCCGAGACCCGCAAGCTCAGCCGGGATTACGGACTGGGAGTGATTTAGTGAATCTCAAGATCATCAAGAAGACGGACCAGGATCTTTACATCGAGTTCGTAGGGGAGAACCACACCCTGCTGAACCTGCTACGAACCGAGCTGCTGGACGACGACAGGGTGAGCATCGCCAGCTACGACGTCAAATTCCCCATCATGGACAACCCCATCTTCCGGCTCAAGACCAGCGGTGCAGACCCCCTGGAGGTCATGAAAGAGGCGGTCACCCGGATAATCGGGCAGTGTGACGACTTCCTGGTCGGCTACAAAGCTGCAGTGGAATGATTGAGATCGACGGCTCCCACGGCGAGGGCGGAGGGCAGATAGTCAGGACGGCCACGGCCCTCTCAGCCGTCACCGGAAAGCCGGTTCGAATCACCAGGATCCGTCAGGGCCGGCCCAGGCCCGGCCTGGCCCACCAGCACGTAAAGGCCATTTTAGGCCTGGCCCTCATCTCCGGGGCAAGCACCAGAGGAGTCTTTGTGGGCTCGACTGAGGTGACCTTCGAGCCCGGGGAGATCCAGGGCGGCAGCTACGAGATGGACATCGGCACCGCGGGCAGCATAACTCTTTTGATACAGTGCCTCCTGCCGGCCCTGGCCCGGGCCGGAGGGCCGGTGAAGGTGGCCGTGCAGGGAGGGACGGACGTGAAATGGTGCCCCACCATCGACTACCTGGAGCAGGTGGCCCTGCCGGCCTTCGGCCTCTTCGGGGTGGACTGCAGGCTGACCGTGGAGCAAAGAGGCTACTACCCCCGGGGAGGGGGCCGGGCCGTGGTGGAGGTTCTGCCAGGGCCCCTCAGGCCGGCAGCCATCGACCGCCTGGACCTGCCCATCCGGGGAGTCTCCCACTGCTCCAACCTGCCGGAACACGTGGCCCGCCGCCAGGCTGATGCGGCCCTGGAGACGCTGGAGGCCGCCGGCTTTTCCGCAGAGATTGAGGTGCAGGTGGCGAAGGCCCCATCCACCGGAAGCGGAATCACTCTATGGTCCGGGCACAAAGGGGCCAGCGCCCTGGGAGAGCGGGGCCTGAGAGCAGAGGCGGTGGGCTCCTCGGCGGCGAAAGACCTGATCCAGGAGCTAAAATGCCGGTCTTCGGTGGACGTCCACCTGGCCGACCAGCTGGTGCCCTATCTGGCCCTGGCCGGCGGGTCCTGCAGCACCAGGGAGATCTCCAGCCACACCCGGACCAACCTGTGGACGGCCAGCCAATTCCTGGACTTCGAGATGGCCATCACCGGGGATGAGGTCTTCCAGATAACCGGGAAGCCAGGGCCATCGTAGTCCAGGAAAACCTACCCTTCAAGGGAGCCTGGCCCGAAAGATCACGTCCCGCCCGGTCAATCCGCCCCGTATATCCTCAGGTAGGACTCGATGTACCCCTGGACCTTCTGGCCC
>JAAEEW010000017.1 GCA_013415595.1 Methanosarcinales archaeon
CCCCCTTTCCCGCTATCTTTCACCGTCCGGCCGGGGGCGTCCACTGGCCTCTACATGGCGTTCACCTGGGATCTAGCTGGTAGCTAGCTGAAAAAAGCCCTTTTCCCCTGGCAGGGTGTATCGCTGATTGGAGGACGGCCCGGGGCTGCCGGGAGCTGTCGGGAAATCCCTGCCTGCTCCCCGACGACGCTCCTGCCGCCCTCACCGCCCTCATCGATCTTGCGGCGGGGTCGTGAAAATCAAAGACACAAAATGGAGGACAGTCATGAACCGGGATATGGGGCACACCACCCTGATATTTGACCTGATGCTGCTTGGCATGGCCATCTTCATGGGCATGTGGTCGTCCCTGACCTGAGGCTTGAGGGCCTGGCCTCTGTGCGAGCCAGGCAGGTGCTGCATGGGCCGCCCGGCTGCCGGCCTGCTGGCCTGCCAGCCTGGGTCAGCCGGCCGGGGCGGTCTGCGGACAATTGTCCGTCCCTGGCCATCGTCAGGGGAATCATTCCGTCTTTCTCTGGCCTTCATCAGCCCTCATCAGGCCTCATCAGGCCTCATCACCATTCATTGGCCCCCATCAGGCTTTTTCACCCTTCCTCACCCCTCATCAGGGCTTTAGCAGGCTTCTTAATCAGGCCGTCAGCTCGATCTCGTAGAGCTGAGGCCACAGCTTTCCCGTGACCAGCAGCCTATCCCCGTCCGGATCGTAGGCGATGCCGTTTAAAACATCATCCGGTGATCTTCCCTCCACCCACAGCCCCTGTAGATCCAGCCAGGCGGTGACGTTTCCCGACTGGGGGGAGATGATGGCGATTTTATCGGTGTAGTAGATGTTGGCGTAGATCAGGCCCTTCACGTACTCCAACTCATTTAGCCCGGTGAGGGGAGCCCCATCCGCCCGGACCGGCAGGACCTCCAGCCTCCTGAAGGTGGCCGGGTCCAGAAAATACAGGTTGGAGGAGCCGTCGCTCATGATCAGCCGGCTGGCGTCACTGGTTATGCCCCAGCCCTCGGTGGGATAGGCAAAGCTCTCCAGGAACTGCAGGGTTTGGTTGTCATAGATCAGGCCCAGGTGCGACTGCCAGGTGAGCTGGATGATCTTTCCCTGCCACAGGGTGATACCCTCTCCGAAGAGGTAGGGCGGCAGGATGACCGCCAGCAGGACCTCCCCGCTCTCCAGGTCCACTCTCCTCAGGCTGGACCGGCCGTAGAGCCCGGTGCTCTCGTAGAGCACGCCGTCCTGGAAGATGAGGCCCTGGGTGAAGGCCTGCCGGTCGTGGGGGTAGGTGCCCACCACCTGGTATCCGTAGACCGGCACTCCGGATGAGGACTCCTGGGGGAGGGCCGGGGCGGCCATCACCAGCAGCAGGGCTGCCGCAGTCAGGATGACGGGGATTGAATTGGCCATAGTCTTCTCCAGCATGAATTGGTGTTACAAAGGGAGATAAAATGTTCGATTAGCTATCTTTTCTTCAGACCAATCTCCCATTGAATGGCCGGGTGCCCGGCCATTGCTCCATTCGTGCAAAAGAGCTTTATACGGGATTAGATGATGAGGGGGTTGTACCTAACCGCAGCGGGGTGGGGTAGCCAGGAAATCCCGACGGGCTCATAACCCGTAGATCAGTAGTTCAAATCTACTCCCCGCTACCAATTCTACTAGTCAGGAATTCTCAGATTCTCAAACAAATTCTCAACTTGAATTATCTTTCACCTCTTCGCCTAATTTGTGGCGCTCATATGCTTAGGCGCAAGTTAGAAGTAAGAAATCCTTAATTGATAATTTTGTAGCTAATATTACTTTATCCAGAAGAGGTATCAATTCATGTTTCGAATTTTTTCAATTTGTTTTCTGAAGAGAATTCATATTTGACCATAGAAAAAATTGCGTGGAGCCAAATACGGATCCTCCCTACTTGCTCGCCACAGCGATGTATCTTTCCGGAATCCGGGTTACATACGCCTTTTGGGAGATATGCAGCCACAGGGCCTCGCACAAAAGGCCGATCACGATGATCATCAAGCCCAGGGCCATAATAGTATTGCTCCAGTTCAGGGATATCATGGTCATGCCCACACTCCCCATCAGGATGCCGGAGCAGCTAAGCAGGGCGGCAGCCGATCCGGTATCTTCCCTCTGCTGCTCCAGCATCAGATTCGTGCCGGGAGTTCGCACGCAACTGGCGCTGATGGTGGCAGGCAATAGCGAGAGGGCCAGGGTCCAGGGACGAAGGCCGCCAAAGAACGATACCAGCAGGCCGCTGGCAGTTATCATGGCAAAGCAGGCCACGATGATCGATCTGCGGCTGTATTTCCTGGAGACCCGCATGTAAATCATCGGGCCTGAGATCATTCCAAGGGCATTTGCGGCGAAATAGTAGCTGTAGACCTGCTCGGAAAGCCCGAAATGGTTGATATAAATGTAAGATGACGCGGCTATGAAGGCCATGGTGGAGACGCTTGGCAGAGAGAACAGGGCCAGCAGAGAGGAAAAGCCCGGATTCCTGGCCACGACGAACAGCCTGCCCAGGGCCTGGCTCATCGAGCCGCCGTACCGCTGGTCGATCGTCTCCTGCAGGGCTATTCCTCCGGCCAGGGCCAGCAGGCCGATGAGGGCCAGGGTCCAGAAGAGCCCCCTCCAGGAGAGGTACTTGAGGAGGAGCGCGCCCACAACCGGGGCCGCCACCGGCGATATCAGGACCATGGACTGGACCATGGCCAGGATCGGCTCTCTGCTCTTGCTGTCATAGACGTCCTTGATCATGGCCGTGGCCACGGCAAAGGCGCCGCTGCCTCCGATGGCCTGCAGAATGCGAAAGGCTATCAGGTGATGGATATCCCCGGCCCCGGCGCAGGCAACGCTCGCCAGGGAATAGATGGCCAGGCCGGTCAACAATACCGGTTTTCGGCCGTATTTGTCGCTGAGCGGTCCCCAGATGAGCATGCCTGCGCTGAAGAATACGAAGAACAGGGTCAGGGTGAGATTGGCCAGGTCGGCAGAGACGTCGAAGTACAGAGCCATGCCGGGGAGGGCAGGAAGATAAAGGTCTGTGGACAGGGGAACAAAGGCGCTGAGAAACGTGATGAGGGCAATCAGCCCCTTTTCTCCCAGATATTTTTGTTTGCGGGCGGGATGGGGTGCAGATGCGCCTGAATTCAGGGATTTTGTGACCCGGGGCTTCTTATCCGACAAAGCGGCCTCGTAGTCCTGCGGTTCATCACCATGCAGCTCTATCACCACTCAAACGAAGGAGGAGCTATTCCTCCGAACTATAAAGTTTGTCTGTTCAGTCCCCGGTTCCCTTAACCTCGGTTGGAAATGAGGTAATTGCTGCACAGAGAACTGCTGTCCTGCCCCCTGCTTCTCCGCCAAAGCTCATCGAAAATAGGCTCTGCCTTTTCCCGGAAGCTGGAGCCTGGCCTCTCCCCACCGCCCTAAGCGTAGTGGGAGAGTACCTCTTTGGACTCCCCGCGCCTCTCCGAGACCAGCAGCTTGAAGACCGCTCGCTCCAGGTCGTTCTGATAGACCACGTTCCTCTCCTCCCGGATGGCGAACATCCCGGCCTCGGTGGCTATGGCCTTCAGGTCGGCCCCGCAAGCCCCCTCGGTCATCTCCGCCACCTGCCTCAGGTTCACGTTCGGGTCCAGGTTCATGGTCCGGGTGTGGATCTCCAGGATAGAGGCTCTGGCATCCTTGTTGGGCATGGGCACGTAGATCATGCGGTCGAACCGTCCTGGCCGGAGCAGCGCCGGGTCCAGCATGTCCGGCCGGTTGGTGGCCGCCATGAGCTTGACCTCCCCCCGGGGGTCGAAGCCGTCCATCTCCGCCAGGAGCTGCATCAGGGTCCTTTGCACCTCCCGGTCGCCGCTGGTGGCCCCATCCATCCTCCGCGATCCTATGGCGTCCAGCTCGTCGATGAACACGATGGCCGGGGCCTTGGCCTTGGCCAGCTCGAACAGCCCCCTCACCAGCCTGGCCCCCTCGCCGATGTACTTCTGGACGAACTCGCTCCCCACCACCCGCAGGAAGGTGGCCTCGGTGCTGTTGGCCACCGCTTTGGCCAGCAGGGTCTTTCCCGTCCCCGGGGGCCCGTAGAGCAAGACGCCCTTGGGCGGCTCGATTCCCACCTTCATGAACAGGTCCGGCCTCTTCAGGGGCAGCTCCACGATCTCCCTCACCTCGGAGATCTGGCCCTCCAGCCCGCCGATCATCAGGAACTGCTCGCTGGGCACCTCTTCGATCTCCATTCCAAAGACGGCCGGGTCCTTGGGCGAGGGCAGGATGCACATCACCGCAAAGGACTGCTGATTCAGTCCCACCTGAACGCCGGGCTTCAGCTCCCCCTCCAGGAACTGGGAGATGTTGACCACAAACCTGGGGCCGGTGCTGCTCTTGACTATGACCCTGCTCTCGTCCAGGACGTCGATCACCGTCCCGATGACCATGGGCCCCACCCGGAGGCGCTCCAGCTCGCTCTTGAGTTTCCTGGCCTCTCTCTCGAACTTCAGCTTCTGGTTCTCAATTACCCGCTTCTCTCCCTCGACGCGGTCCTTTTGCTCCCTCAAAGAGAGGTTGCGCTCCTCTAGCTGGCGCATCCGGTCCAGAATGTATCGCGAAAAGTCAGCTCCGCCCTGGGATTCGTTCATCAAATCTCCAAAGCTTATTAAACTCCGGGGGCTATAAAAGATTTCCGAGATGAGCGTGATGCAATGCGAGATATGCGGCGCGGAAATTCCTGGTCAGCCAACCAGAGTAGTGGTAGACGGGTCCGCCCTGGAAGTATGCAAGAACTGTGCTCGCTTTGGCAAATCCGAAGATAAATGGAGCCCGGTTACGCGAAAGGTGGTCCCGGTGGAGAGGGCATTTGCCGTCAGGCGCCCCAAGCCCCGGCGTGACCCCTTCAAGGACCTGGTGGATATAATTCCGGATTATGGGAATATCGTAAAAGAGGCTCGCGAGGGCATGAACATGACCCTGGAAGAGCTTGGCGTAAGGATAAAGGAGAAGGCCTCGCTGATCAAGAAGATCGAGAGGCAGGACATCGTTCTTGAAGACTCCATCAGGAAGAAGCTGGAAAAGGAGCTCAACATCAAGCTGACCGACGAGGTCAAGGAAGAGAGATGGAAGTCGGGTGGCGACGGCAGAGGACTGACCCTGGGAGACATCGCCAGCATCAAGAAGAAATGATGGCCTCTAAGGCCGCCCGCCTGATTCGCGAGGGCGGAGCCGTAGTCTACCCCACAGAGACCGTTTACGGCATCGGAGCCGATGCCTTCAACGAGACAGCCGTAAAACGGGTATTTGAAATAAAGCAGCGGCCGCTGGACAAACCCCTGTTCGTGGCCGTCTCCAGCTTCGAGATGCTGGAACAGGTGGCGGTCCTGGGGGAAGAGGATATGGATATTCTAAGGAGCCTCCTCCCGGGGCCAATCAGCTTCCTGGTGCAAAAGAGCCCCCGGCTCCCCGACATCCTCACTGCCTCCTCCCCCCTGGTGGGCATTCGTTTTCCCGACCACCCCCTGGCCCTGGAGATCATCGGGGCCGCCGGGCCGATCACCTCCACCAGCGCCAACATAACCGGCCAGCCCTCCCCGGTCCGTATGGAGGACCTGGACCAGAGGATTGCCCGGGCGGTGGACCTGGTGGTGGACGGGGGAAGATGCAAATACGGTCAGCCCTCCACTCTCGTAGACCTGGCCGCCCGGAGGATAGTTCGCCGGGGGGCCATGATAGAAGAGGCTGAAAGGGTGATCCGGTGAACAAAGCGAGGATAAGAGATTTTCTGGAGACCAAAGACCACTGGATATTTGCCGTGGCCGACTACCAGCACCCCCAGGGATTCCGGTCCCTCCTGCGCTACGTCCCCGATCCGGCGGGCGAGCGGGCTCGGGACGGGATCAGGTACCGCAAGGTGGACTTCGACGAGTCCTACCAGGTGCTGCGGGAGCAAAAACCGGATTACGTAAAGGACATGCACGTGGTTCCGGCGTCTGACGTCCTCCGGCTTTACAGTCCCTCCGCTGAGCTGCCCCGGGTGGCGGCAGCCGACGCCCGGCTGAACAAGATCGTGACCATACTGACCGGGGCCGGAGTGCCCCTGGACCAGATGGGGATCACCGGCTCCATGCTGCTGGGGCTGAACGCTCCCTCCTCGGACATCGACTTCGTGGTCTACGGCCCGTGGTGGTGGAAGGCCAGAGACGTCATCGCCCGGGCCAAGGAGGACGGCCAAATCCAGGAGCTGGACGAGGGGATGTGGCAGAAGATCTACGCCAAGAGGCGTCCAGACATCTCCTACCGGGAGTTCGTGGCCCACGAGATCCGGAAGGGCAACCGGGGAATGGTGGACCAGACCTACTTCGACCTTCTCTTCACCCGGGACTGGTCCCAGATAGAGCCCCTGGAGAAGGGGCGAGAGGTGGGCAGAGGGAAGGTGGTGGCTGAGGTGACCGATGCCACCTTCGCCTTCGACAGCCCGGGGATACTGAAGCTGGACCACGAGGTGGGCGAGATCCTGTGCTACTCCCACACCTACGCCGGCCAGGCCAGGGTGGGGGAGACGGTGGAGGCGGTGGGAGTGCTGGAGGAGACCTCCCGGGGCCAGAGGCTGGTTGTGGGAACCACCAGGGAGGCCAGGGGCGAGTGGATCAGATCCCTGACCCTCCTGGATGAGCTGGACACATGAACATCCATGAGAAGGAAAGGCTCGCAGGCCGCCCGACGCCTGCGTTCTGCCGGCGCCATTGAGATGCTCGCCCCAGAGCCGGGAGGTCGAGGAACGAACGGGCATTCTGGCAGGGGGCCCCCGTCGAAGGCCTTTCGAGGATTCAGTCCAGGCCCGTCCCTGCCTGTCCGCCCCAGTCCCTCGCCTGTCCACTACCTGTCCAGGGCATTTCGCAGGTTCAGAAGGTTTAGCAGGTTTGGCAGGTTTAGCAGGCACATCCCGGGAGTGGCGCAGGTAACAACGTCCTCGCCTCAGTCATATCGCAAAAATGTGTATCAGGCAGGCAGTAGGCATAATGCAGGAGAATAATAGTTTCAGGGTAATGGAGAGGTGGTCGCAATGTTAGAGGTTTTTCCTTTTGATATCGAGATAGGCCAGCACAAGGTCATGCTGAACCAGGTCGATGCCCAGAATATGGGTCTGAACGCCGGAGACAGGGTCAAGGTCAGGGCCAAGGGGGCCTCCATCACTGCCATACTGGACACCACCGTCCAGATGGTGGGGGCGGGCCAGATCGGGATATTCACCGAGGCCCACAAAGAGCTGAAAGAGGCCAAAGAGGTGGACATCCTGCCCGCGCCCCGTCCGGCCTCCATATCCTACATCAAGAAGATGATGGACAAAGAGAGGCTGGCGGAGGACGAGATCAGGTCCATAGTGCAGGACATCGTGGACAACAACCTGAGCGACGTGGAGCTGTCCGCCTACGTCACCACCTCCTACATCCACAACATGGACTCCCAGGAGACGGAGTGGCTGACCAAGGCCATGATCAACACCGGCGAGCGGATCCGGTTCGACACCCACCCGGTGGTGGACAAGCACAGCATCGGCGGGGTTCCGGGAAATAAGGTCTCCCTGCTTATCGTGCCCATCGTTGCCGCCGCCGGCCTGCTGATACCCAAGACCAGCTCCCGGGCCATCACCGGAGCCGGGGGGACCGCCGACCTGATGGAGCTTTTGGCCCCGGTGGAGTTCAGCGCCGAGGAGATCAAAGAGCTGACCGAGGACGTGGGGGCTGTCATCGCCTGGGGCGGGGCCACCAACATCGCCCCGGCAGACGACAAGCTGATCAAGGCCGAGTACGCCCTGGCCATCGACCCCTACAGCCAGATGCTGGCCTCCATCATGGCCAAGAAGGGTGCGGTGGGAGCCGACGCCGTGGTGGTGGACATGCCGGTAGGCCCGGGGACCAAGCTCCCCTCTCCGGCGGATGGCCGGACCCTGGCCAAGGACCTGATGGACTTGGGCGACCGGCTGGGCATCCAGGTTGAGTGCGCCATGACCTTTGGCGGCTCCCCGGTGGGCCGAACCATTGGCCCGGCCCTGGAGGTGCGGGAGGCCCTGACCATGCTGGAGGGCAAGGGCGGCCCCAACAGCCTGCGGGAGAAGAGCCTGGCCCTGGCCGGAATCCTGCTGGAGATGGCCGGGG
>JAAEEW010000018.1 GCA_013415595.1 Methanosarcinales archaeon
CTAAAAGCGGCCCGGCCGGGATCGTGCCCCTTACCCGGGCATAATCCTGCAAACAGTGCAAAATCCGATAGGCCATGGGCATTTTTCATCTTTTCATCGCCGTACCCTCTCCGCCTCAATTGACCCCCTCTTCGGACCAGAATTCTGCCGTTTTAGTCGACTGTCAGCCCGAAGGGACAGCTGCCAACTTTTCGGGCGCGCCTGGCCATTTCGCGACCGCAAGGTTTATATTTAACTCCAGGTTAGTAACGAGCGATTACTATTCGGCCGGACGACGTTTCAGTTAAGAAGCATTAGGCGAGAAGCTTAAACTTGCATTAACGTAAAAATGTAAATTCGATAGAGTGGTGCTTTTGGATCCAATCGAGCTGCTGGACATACTCGGAAACGAGAACCGCAGGCGCATACTTCAGCTCCTGTCCCTCCGCCCCTTCTATTTCAACGAGATCGCCAAGAGGCTGGACGTGGGGCCCAAGGCGGTCATAGACCATCTGGACATGCTGGAGCGGGCAGGGCTGGTGGAGTGCTACTCAGAGACCGGGAGGCGGAAGTACTTCCGGCTGTCCAGCAACCTGGTCCTGGAGGTGGCCCTCTCTCCCCATTCCTTCGGAGTGAGGACCTACGGATCGAACAGCTACGCCCCGGCGGCGGAGGAGAAGGCCGTGGACCTGGCCGACCTACAGCAACAGCTGGCAGTTCTGGAATCCAGACGTCTGGAGCTGAGACGGCTGATGATCGAGGTGGTCCGCGAGGAGCTGATCATAAAGGGGCGGGCTGCGGAAGATATTATGGACTTTGCACAAAACGATGCCGAGGGCGAGGTCTTGCTGGCCCTGCTCTCCGGCCCCTCGGAGGCGGAGGTCCTCTCCACCCGGCTGAGGGTGCCGACGCCCATGGTCGAGGACTGCCTGCAGCGGCTGGAGAGGCGTGGCGTGGTGAAGAATTCGGGGAGCGTCTGGAGCTTATGACCCCCCATTTTCGGTCGGTTCCGGCAGGATATCAGCCTGGAAGATGCCCTTTGACCGTATACGATATTGACAATCAAACCAAGGTAACATTATGAGCGAATCCATCACCCTGAGAGTAGCCGAGGCCTATCACCGTGATGCCGGCAAGAGCATGGCCCGCCTGGGCCAGGACGTGTTTGACCAGCTCGACTTGAAGAGCGGCGACGTGGTGGAGATTCAGGGCAAGAACAACGTCTGCGCCCTGGCCTGGCCGGGGAATTCCGTCGACTCCATGGACATGATCAGGATCGACGGCAATTTGCGCTCCAACCTGGGGGTGGGCATAGACGACCGGGTGACCGTCCGGCGCACCCAGGTCAAGCCGGCCCGCAGGGTCCTGCTGGCTCCCACCCGGCCCATAAAGCTGATCGGCGGCAATCAGTACCTGCTTCGGATTCTGGACGGCCGCCCGGTGGTCAAGGGCGAACAGATCAGGGTGGACATGATCGGCAACTCCCTGGCTCTGGTGGTGGTCAGCACATCTCCCAGCGGGCCGGTGGTCATCACCCGGGAGACTTCCATCAGCCTGGCCAAGGAGCGGATCGAAGGCCTGCAGGTGCGGGAGATAACCTACGAGGACATCGGAGGCCTGGGCAAGGAGATCAAGGCCATCCGGGAGATGATCGAGCTTCCTTTGCGCCACCCGGAGATCTTCCACCGTCTGGGCATCCCCCCGCCCCGGGGCGTGCTGCTCTACGGGCCGCCGGGCACGGGAAAGACCCTCATCGCCCGGGCGGTGGCCAGCGAGACCGAGGCCCGGTTCATCGCCATCTCCGGGCCGGAGGTCATGTCCAAGTTCTACGGAGAGAGCGAGCACCGGCTGCGTGACATATTCGAGGAGGCGGAGAAGGACGCCCCCGCCATCGTGTTCATCGACGAGATAGACTCGGTGGCGCCGAAGAGGGAGGACGTCTCCGGCGACCTGGAGCGAAGGGTGGTGGCCCAGATCCTGGCCCTGATGGACGGCCTGTCCGACCGGGGGGAGGTCATAGTCATTGCCGCCACCAACCGGCCCAACTCCCTGGACCCGGCTCTCCGCCGGGGCGGGCGGTTCGACCGGGAGATCGAGATCAGCATACCCAATAAGATAGGCCGGCTGGAGATCCTCTACGTCCACACCCGGGGAATGCCCATGGACGACTCACTGGACCTCTCTGAGATCGCCGAGCTGACCCACGGCTTCGTGGGGGCCGACCTGTCTTCTCTATGCAAAGAGGCGGCCATGCACACCATCGGCCGATCTCTCCCCGATCTGGAGGACGAAGACGACGTCCCCGAGGAGGTGCTGCAAAACCTGCGGGTGACCAGGGACGACTTCCTCTCCGCCCTCAACAAGATTGAGCCCAGCGCCATGAGGGAGATCTTCGTGGAGGTCCCGGAGGTGCGCTGGTCGGACGTGGGGGGGCTGGCCGGGGCCAAGCAGGCTCTGATAGAGTCGGTGGACTGGCCGCTGTCCTATCCCGAGGCCTTTGAGGCCGTGGGCATCCGACCGCCCCGGGGGATCCTGCTCTACGGCCTGCCGGGGACGGGAAAGACCATGATAGCCCGGGCGGTGGCCACCGAGAGCAACCTCAACTTCATCGCCATCAAGGGTCCTGAGCTGCTCAGCAAGTGGGTAGGGGAGTCGGAGCGGGCGGTGAGAGAGGTCTTCCGGAAAGCCAGGCAGGCCGCTCCGTCCCTCATATTCTTCGACGAGATCGACTCCGTGGTCCCGGCCAGGGGCTCGGGGCTGGAGTCCAATGTGACGGAGAGGGTGGTCAGCCAGTTCCTGACCGAGCTGGACGGCCTGGAGGAGCTGAAGGATGTGGTCATCCTGGCCGCTACCAACAGGCCGGACCTGATGGACACCTCCCTGCTCCGCCCCGGCCGGTTCGACCGCATGATTCACATACCCATTCCCGACCGGGACTCCAGGCAGGAGATCTTTCAGATATATTTGTCCCGGATGCAGGTGGCCGGGGACATCTCCGCCCGGGAGCTGGCCTCATTGACGGAAAATTATACTGGCGCGGACATCGAGATGCTCTGCCGGGAGGCAGGGATGCTGGCCCTGAGGGAGAAGATCACTCCAGGGTCCAGGAAAGAGGAGATCCTTCTGGACCAGCTACAGGTTCGCAGGGATCACTTCGAGACTGCTTATCGGAATGTAAAACCCCATCTTTCCCCGGAAACGTTTCGCGAGTACTGTGCCATGATCCGGGAATTCGAGGAGTAATGTCATCTCAGCATCAGTTATATAGGTCAGAAGGTGCAATTGACGAAAAGGATAGGTTTAGCATGGAAGAGTCTAATGAGCTTCTGGGAAGCATCCAGTTTGAGGATACCAGCAGCATAAAGGTTCCTGATAATCTAATTGATCAAGTGATCGGCCAGGAAGAGGCCGTCGAAGTGATAAAGAAGGCTGCTCACCAGAGACGGCACGTAATGTTGATCGGCTCCCCGGGCACCGGCAAATCGATGATGGGCCGGGCCATGAGCGAGCTATTGCCTGTAGAGGAGCTGCAAGACGTTTTGGTCTACAACAATCCCGAAGACAACAACAACCCCCGGGTGAGGGTGGTGCCGGCCGGGCGGGGTAAGCAGATTGTCGATGCCCAGAAGATGGAGGCCAGAAAGAAGGTCCAGACCAGAAACATGTTCTTCATGCTCATAGTGATGGCTCTGATAGTCTACGCCTACTATACCGGCCAGCTTCTGTTCGGCATCATCGCCGCCGCCCTGATCTTTCTATCCATGCGTTACTTGATGCCCAAGGACGATGCCCTGGTCCCCAAGCTGCTGGTGGATAACGGCAGCAAGAAGAAGGCTCCCTTCGTCGATGCCACCGGCGCTCACGCTGGGGCCCTTCTCGGCGACGTCAGGCACGACCCCTTCCAGTCCGGCGGGCTGGAGACTCCCAGCCACGAACGGGTGGAGGTGGGAGCCATTCACAAGGCCAACAGGGGCGTCCTGTTCATCGACGAGGTCAACATCCTGCGCCTGGAGTCCCAGCAGAGCCTGCTCACAGCCCTCCAGGAGGGCGAGTACCCCATCACCGGCCAGAGCGAGCGCTCGTCCGGCGCCCTGGTGCGAACAGAGCCAGTCCCCTGCAGCTTCATCATGATCGTGGCCGGGAACCTGGACGCCGTCCAGGGAATGCACCCTGCTCTCCGATCCAGGATCAAGGGCTACGGCTACGAGGTGTACATGCGCGACACCATGGAGGACACCGGGTCCAACCGGGATAAGCTCATCCGCTTCGTGGCTCAGGAGGTGGTCCGCGATGGAAAGATCCCCCACTTCACCAAAGATGCAGTGGCGGAGATCATCCGGGAGTCCAAGAGGCGCGCCGGCCGAAAGGGCCATTTGACGTTGATGCTTCGCGACCTGGGCGGCCTGATCCGGGTGGCCGGGGACGTGGCCCGCTCGGAGAGCTCCACTCTCACCGATGCCCGGCACGTCCTGGAGGCCAAGAAGATGGCCCGGTCACTGGAGCAGCAGCTCGCCGACCGCTATCTGGAGAGGCGCAAGGACTACAGCATGTACCACAACGTCGGGGACGAGATCGGACGGGTCAACGGCCTGGCGGTCATGGGCGACTCAGGCATAGTGCTGCCCATAATGGCCGAGGTCACTCCCGCCCAGTCCAAGGAGGAGGGGCGGGTCATAGCCACAGGCAGGCTGCAGGAGATCGCCAAAGAGGCGGTGACCAACGTATCCGCCCTGATCAAGAAGTTCCTGGGCGAGGATATCACCAACAAGGACGTGCACATCCAGTTCATAGGCACCTACGAGGGCGTGGAGGGCGACAGCGCCTCCATATCCATCGCCACCGCGGTCATATCCGCCCTGGAGGGCGTGCCCATCAAGCAGAGCGTGGCCATGACCGGCTCGCTCTCCGTGCGGGGAGACGTGCTTCCGGTGGGTGGGGTCACCCAGAAGATCGAGGCTGCCGCCCAGGCCGGGATCAAGACCGTGCTCATCCCCCGCTCGAACATCGGCGATGTGCTGATAGACGAGTCCTTCCGGGACAAGATCGAGATCATTCCCGTATCCAACATCAGCGACGTGATCGAGAACAGCCTGTCCGGCCAGAGGTCGAAGCTGATGGAGAAGCTCAAGCGTTTCGCAGTGGAGAAGAAGATCGGGATCACTATCCCCGATCCCATAAATCCCTCTCCCTCCCGGGGCCTTTGATGTCGGACTTTCACGACGTGCGCATCATCCGGGGCCGCAGCACCAGGATCGTCCTGGACAACGGATCAGTGGACGAGATCTCCGAGAGCTTCTATCAGGGCGCGGCTATCCGGGCCCTGGTTGGCGGGGCATGGGGTTTTGTCACCACCGACAGCCTGGATAACCTCCCGGCGAAGGTGGAGGCGGCCAGAAGCATAGCCCGGAAGATCGACCGCCAGGAGAACCTGGACCTGGCAGGCGGGCCCCTGGGGGCTGGTGGATGCGTCCCTGTTTTGAAAAATCCCCTGGACACCTCTCTGGAGGAGAAGGTCTCTTTGGTCCGGGATATCGAGGGGGCTGCCCGGCTGGACGGCGTCTCCAGCACCCAGGCCTTCTACCACGAGCTGGAGACCACAGTCCATTACACCAGCTCGGAGGGCCAGGACGTGGAGAGCCGCATAATTCGCACCGGCTTTGGGGTCAGCGCCGTGGCCAACAGGAACGGGCTCTACCAGTCCAGCGGCGAGAGCCGGGCCGGGGTCTCCGGGATGGAGATCTTCGACCAGCACGACGCCTTCGGACTGGCCCAGGGCGCCGGGCGCACGTCTCTGGCCCTGCTGGACGCCAGGGTTCCCAAAGGCGGCCGGTACCCGGTCGTACTGGATCAGGAGCTGGCCGGGGTATTCGTCCACGAGGCGGTGGGCCATGCCGTCGAGGGAGACATAATCCTGGAGGGGGGCTCCATTCTGGAGGGCAGGATCGGCGAGCAGATCGGTTCATCCCTGGTGACGGTCAAGGACGATCCCTCGTTGAGACAGTACGGCTACTACCCCTTCGACGACGAGGGCAGCGCCTCCTCGGAGACCGTGCTGGTGGAAAAAGGAGTGCTCAAATCCTATCTTCACTCCCGGGAGACAGCAGGCCGCCTGGGAGGCATGCCCAGGAACGCCCGGGCCCAGGGCTACTCCAGGCCCGTGGTCCGCATGTCCAACACCTACATCGCCAACGGCGATCGAGATGTCACGGAGCTGATGGAGGAGATGGGCGATGGCATCTACCTGGTGGGCAGCCGGGGCGGCCAGGTGAACACGGCGGAAGGAGTCTTCCAGTTCAACGCCAAGCGGGGTTATCTGGTGGAGAAGGGGGAGACCACAACGCTTTTGCGAGACGTATCCCTTTCCGGACACACCCTGGAGATACTGAAGAACGTCACCGCTCTGGCGGACGACATCAAGTTCAACAGCGGCAGATGCGGAAAAGCCGGCCAGCTGGTGCCGGTGGGCGACGGTTCTCCTCACATTCTGGTGCAAAACGCCACGGTTGGCGGCGCAGGATAGCAGTGCATCACCCGGGCGGTCCTGGGTGACTCGATTACATTTTAAATTATTATTAATATTTATAATAGCAAATTTCACAATCCATATTCTGCCACCCACATTCCGCATTTTGGGGTTCAGGAGTTTGTATTTTTGCAGCTATCGACTTAGCTAATTAAATGAGAATATTTTAATCAAATAAGATTTTCTTTCCAGATCATTTAGCATTATGTTGATTTGAGTCGACTCTCTCTCTTAAGGGATGAGATGGTAAAAGGTTCTCTCAATCGGAGCGATATGGCGAAAGAGAAAATTATTTACGTAAATTAATATTGTAAATTATGATTATATTTGAAGAATCGTTAGCTAGAAAAATACTCGGTTTA
>JAAEEW010000152.1 GCA_013415595.1 Methanosarcinales archaeon
AAGGTGATCGGCCTCCAGGGCTACGGCCTGGAGATCGTAAACCGGGTGCCCCTGGAAATACCGCCCAACAACGTCAACCGGCGGTACCTGGAGACCAAGAGGGACAAGCTGCACCACCTGCTTCTCCAGGATGAGGGATCGGAGCAGGCCTGATCCCTCCCGGCCTTAACCTTTTTGCATCAACGGCCTTTTCACTCAATAGTTATTCGCTTCTTAGAGGTGACAACCTCTTTGGGCAGGGCGATCTCCAGGACGCCGTCTTTCAACTTGGCCCGGGCTTCGTCTCCCATTACCGTCACCGGCAGGGTCATCTCCCGGCGGAAGGTCACGTTTCTCTCCCCCTTGAGGAGGTCGGCGTCCCTCTCCGGCTCGATGCTCCTCTTGGCGGTCAGCTTCAGCAGGTCTTCGGAGACGACCAGCTCTACATCCTCCTTCTGCACTCCCGGCAGGTCCATGCGGACGATCAGGGCCTCATCGGTCTCCAGGAGGTCGGCCAGGGGTATGGAGGTGTCTCTTCCCAGGGCGGTGGAGCGGAAATCCTCCATCAGCCGGCTCCACTGGTCCTGAACCTTCTTGAACTCCGGGCTGGACTCCAGGTCCGTCTTCCGGAATTCGTCCATGGTCCTGTTAATGCGGTCCTGGAGCCACTTCAAATCTTCTGGCGAGAATACTGCCATTGAAATCACCTGTTTTTAGGTAAGTGCTGGCAAACGATATCTTACTTACGACAGGTATGCCATCTGCATCTCCACCACCTGGGCGCTGTCCCGGGCGGAGGCGTAATCGTCCAGAGGTTCTCTGTTCAGCTTCAAGAACCCCTGGCCCCAGGAGAACTTGCTCAAGATCTCCTCCGCCTGGGCCGGCTCGCCCAGTATGACCAGGGCTGCGGCCAGGGCCTCCACGGTGGATAGCTTGAAGGGCTTTCCGAAGTTCACCGGGTTGGCCGCCACCAGGAAGGGCAACGCCCGGCTGTCGGCCAGGCGGGTGGAGAATACCTCCTCGGCATGGGCCCAGCTGCAGTCCAGGGCGGCCAGACCCCTGAACTTGCCTTTGTCCTCCGGCGATATGGCCTTCTTTGAAAAGGGGCTCAGGAGCAGATATCCCCGCAGGGCGCCGCTCCTTCTGGTGAGCCGGGCCAGGCCGAAGCGGGCCAGCTTCTTTCCGCTGCACTTCTTGGGATCGCACTGGTTGGCATGATAGATGAGCAGTTCCATTCAGTTCCAGTTAACCGATAATCCTATTAACATTGTGTTCAACTCCTGACCAAATCAAGCATTAGCCCAGGAGCTATCCCGATGGCAGAGATCCCCAAGGAGTATGACTTCAAGCAAGTGGAAGAGAAGTGGGTCGAAGACTGGGACAAAGAAGTATTCTATTTCGACAGAAGCTCGAAGAAGCCCCAGTACGTAATCGACACCCCTCCCCCATACCCTACGGGGAACTTCCACATAGGCAACGCCCTCAACTGGTGTTACATCGATTTTGTGGCCCGCTACAAGAGGATGCGTGGATTCAACGTCATGTTCCCACAGGGCTGGGACTGCCACGGGCTTCCAACCGAGGTGAAGGTGGAGGAGATCCACAAGATCACCAAGAACGAGGTTCCCCGGGAAGAGTTCAGGAGGCTGTGCGAGGAGCTGACGGCCCGCAACATCGCCAAGATGAGGACCACCATCGTGCGGCTCGGCATCTCCACCGACTGGTCCAACGAGTACATCACCATGTCTCCGGAGTACTATGTCAAGACCCAGCGCTCCTTCGTGCAGATGTACCACAAGGGGATGATCTATCGCGAGGACCACCCGGTCAACTGGTGCCCTCGCTGCGCCACAGCCATCGCCTTCGCCGAGGTGGAGTACGACTCCCGGACCACCACTCTGAACTACATGCGCTTCCACCACCAGGACGGAGACCTGGAGATCGCCACCAGCCGGCCGGAGCTCCTGCCGGCCTGCGTGGGCGTGGCCGTCCATCCCGAGGACTCGAGATACCGGAACGTTATCGGCAAGAAGGTCACCGTTCCCTTATTCGACTACCAGGTGCCTGTCTTCTCCGATCCCCAGGTGGACCCCCATTTCGGCACCGGGGTGGTGATGATCTGCACCTTCGGCGACAAGCAGGACGTGCGCTGGTGGGTGGAGCACGAGCTTCCATTGCGCCAGGCCATCAATCGGGAAGGCCGGATGACGGAGATCGCCGGCAAGTACGCCGGCATGACCATCTCCCAGGCCAAGTCGGCCATCCTGGAGGACATGAAGTCCCGGGGAATCGTCTACAAGCAGGAGGCTTTGGACCAGAACGTGGGACTTTGCTGGCGGTGCAAGACGGCCATCGAGATCCTCTCCGAGCGGCAGTGGTTCGTCAAGATCGACCCGGACATAATAATGAAGACCTCGGAGGAGATCCAGTGGATTCCGTCCTACATGGAGACCAGGCTCAAGAACTGGACCGGCACCATGGAGTGGGACTGGTGCATCTCCCGGCAGAGGATCTTTGCCACCCCCATTCCCGTCTGGTACTGCAAGGACTGCGGCGAGGTCATGGTGGCCAAA
>JAAEEW010000153.1 GCA_013415595.1 Methanosarcinales archaeon
AGGGCTTTCGCTGGTCGTTTGGCTCACAATAACGGATACGACTGTAGCCGATTGGACCTTTACAGGGCATATCTAGGCGAACTGGGTCTATTGCTATGGTTTTCATGGCTATCAACACGCTCTGGGTGGACTACCTATTATCCATGCGAGCAGACCCCTATATTAACATTTACAATATATTATATTACTTTAACTAATATCGTTGTATGATTAACTCAATCTACATCAAAATATTAGTAAAGTTTTTATAATAGGCTCGCCCTTAATATAGATAATTGATGGAGATAAATCGCCTTGATTAAAGGCTCTTCAGGTGCCATATGAATTTCAATGATATCTTTACCGCCAAAGATTTGAGGAAAGTTGTCGCTCTTATCGTGATTCTGGCATCATTCTCTGTTTCATCTGGGCAACCTTATCAAAATAATTCTTTAGAACCTGGTTCTTACGAAAGAATTTCCGAGGAGTTAAACCAAGATGAATGGCTTGGTATATCCGATACTTGGATTTATCAAAAGGCATACCAGGTCAAGGAATCCGATATTTGCTCTCCAATATCAAATAATGTCACAGTAACCGCTACTGATCCATGCTCTGAGCCTGTATCTTGGCAAGATAACTTAACGATTCCGGCTACTTATGATGCGGAACTTTTTCTGGAAAAGACTTCAGATAAGTCGGGAGAGCAGGTTAGCCCGGGAGAGGAAATAACTTACTCATACTACATTACAAATGAAGGCAATATCAACCTTACTGCGATTTTAATATCAGATGATCAAGTGCCATCTATTGATTATATATCCGGAGATGAGAATGGTGATCTATGGCTCAATCTGAGTGAAACTTGGATTTATGAAGGTCGTTACAGGGTCAGGGATAGTGATCTGTGCAAAGACATTGTGAACACAGCCCAAGTGACTGCAATTGATCCTTGTTCTCATCCAGTGACTCCAGCGACAGATACTGAAGTGGTGAAAACAACATGTGAAACCTATCCGCTAGGCCTTGAAGAGCCAATTCAATACGAACAGTATTGTGAAGCTCAGAAGTTTTCAGGGTCCGGTGAAGTTGAACTTGGAACTACGATTATAGATACGCGGATAGCTCTCGATTACAGGAAATCTATTGCTGGCGATGGTGATATCGAGATGAACTCTGAACACATTCTCTCAGAAAACGCCAGCAGATTACAGCGGGAAGTGATCAACAAGACGGTCCCGCTTAATTTCTTCGAGACTAGCCAAATGAGCTTCTCCGGATCCTCGCCACTAATGGGTGAAAGAAGTCTCAGTTCGAGGGAGTTTTATGGCGGTATCGGATCCGACGTCAGGGAAATGTTTGCAGTAAATGAGATGGAGTCGGTGGAGACTATATTTTTTGCTTCGACAGACCCAGCCGGTCACCTAGACGACAAGAAGCTGGCAGAGGAGCTTAGATCAGCCAGTCCAGTACACTTGATGGGATTAGATACTGCCAACCGGTTCAACGGAACGTGGGGAACGGAGACACAGTGGCATAAGATATTGCAAAAGGATATTCAAGATCGCCAGATGTTCTCTGGATCCTTCGAGGCGGAGAAGCTAATTAAGCTCCACGAGAGCCCTATTCGCGAGCCCTGGAGCCCTACCTGCAAAGGAGTGGATTGCTGAATGCCTCGATATTTGGTTACCCCTTAGATGATGGAGCGGATCTTTCGGTTAGCATACTTTATTGAAGTGCGAGGGGGTGGTTCCAGATCTCTCAGTCCCCCTCGATCAGCTTTCGCAACCGCTTTGACTCCCGGGCCACGTCCTCCCTCTCTTTGACCCCGGCCAGGGCCTCCACCGCCTCCAGGTATCTCACCGCCTGGTCCAGGTAGTTGATCAGGTCTCCCTCGTAGGCATAGATCCCGTAACGGTCGCTGAACTCCTTGATGATCCCCTGGGGGTTCTTCCCCTCCAGCCTCTTCTCCAGGATGGTCAGGGAGGCCTTCTTCTCCACGCAGCCGCAGTAGGGAGACTCGCTGCAGGTGCAGCGCATGAAATCCTTGGCGAAGTTCAGGCACTGCTCCTGGATCTTACGCTCCAGGGTCCGCAGCTCGGCGCTGCTGATCAGGTCCAGGAAGGAGCCGTGCAGGGCTCGCTGAGAGATCTGGGTCCTCAGAACCACCGAGATGCGCTCCGCGGCCTTCAGGTACAGCGACTCGAAGGTCTCCAGGGCCACGGCTATCTCCAGGGGCATAGATCCCCGGTCCATCTCATTGACGATTGTTCGCACCTGCTCAGGCGATAGGAAATGAGAGGCTGCGGCTCTTCCCATCGGGGTCTGCTTGATCCCCCGCACCAGCCCCTCCTGGGCCAGTAGCTTGAGGCTTCTGTCCAGGTCGGACAGGCCGGGGGTGAGCCGGTGCAGCGTCTCCAGCTCCTCCCGGCTGCGGGCCACCCCGGCGTTGGCCAGCGCCTCCTCCAGTTGCTGCTCCTCCTCGTACAGGGGGGCCACGTCCTCCATCTCTCCGTTCAGGAGGCGGAGTGCCACCTCGTCCTCCGATTCCTTTCCCCCGGAGAAGCGTCTGCCCGGCTCGGCCAGGATGTAGACTATCCCCCGATCCTGGTAGCCCGGCCTGCCCGCCCGCCCCAGCATCTGATTGAACTCCTGCACCCGCAGCCACTCGATCCCCATGGCCAGGGACTCGAATATCACCTGGGAGGCGGGAAAGTCCACCCCTGCCGCCAGGGCGGCGGTGGTGACCACCGTTCCGATCTCCCCCTTGCCGAACAGCTCCTCGATTCTCTTTCTTTCGTGATACTGCAGCCCGGCGTGGTAGGCCGCCGCCCCGGGGATGGACTGGGCAAAGGCGAAACAGTTCTTGCGGGAGTTGGTGAAGATGATGGTCTGGCCCTGGTAGCCGGTGGACGAGCGGGCGCCGGCCGCCCTCTTCACCAGCTCCCTCATCAGGTGTCTCTTCTCCTTGGCGGAGGTGAAGATGAGGTGGCGCTCGATGGGCACCGGCCGGATCTGATAGTCTATCAACGCTGCCCCCAGCCGTCTGGCCAGGACCGCCGGATTGCCCACGGTGGCCGAGAGGTAGATGAACTGGGCCTGGGGGGCGGTGTGCTTCAGCCGGGCCACCATTCCCGCCAGGCGGTGGCCTCGATCCGGGTCCTCCAGCATGTGGATCTCGTCTATGACCACCGTTCCCACCTTGCCCAGAGACCTGCCGGTGCGAATGGCCTGGTCGATGCCCTCGTAGGTGCCCACAATTATGTCGGCGTTCAGGTCCTGGCGCATCCTCCGGCGGTGGCCCATCTTGATGCGGCTCACCCCCACCTTGATGGATGTGGAAAATCCGAGATCGTTGTAGGCCGAGAGCTGGTCGTACTTCTGGTTGGCCAGGGCCACCAGGGGCACCAGAAACAGCAGCTTTCCCCGGTCCTCCATCAGGTTCTTGATGCCCGCCATCTCCCCGATCAGGCTCTTTCCGGTGGCCGTGGCGGAGACGATGAGCTGGCTCTTCCCCTCCAGCAGCCCGTTTTCCACCGACTTGGCCTGCACCGGCAGGAGCCTGGCGAGACGGCGGCGAAGCAGGCCCTTGAAGGTATCGGGAAGGTCGACCTTCTCCAGCTCCATGGTGGTGTCGTCGGAGCTGGCGGGGATGACGTCAAACCGGGTCAGATCGGGATCGATCCTGTCCAGGGCCAGGAGGCCCAGGACGTCGTCCAGGTTCTTTCGCCTCCGAAGCACCCTCTCCATGTGGTGCCGGGCCGCCCTTCCCAGCCCCCGGAACTCCATCTCCCGGTGCAGCTCTTCCAGGGCGCACCTCTCGCAGATGCCCACCCCTTTGTACAGGATGGCTGACTTTCCGGTGAGGGTGACCCTCTTTTGGGAGAGGCAGTGGTGACAGACGCTGATCCTGCGGCAGCCGAGCTGGTAGGCCTCTAAAAGCTGCAAAAATTTCTGCTCCAGCTCCCGATCTCCGTCGGCCAGGAATATCCCTTTGGCCTTTCGAAGCAGCCGGATGGCGTCATCGGGCTGGAGGTATTTCTGGTCTTCCTTCTCCCCGTCTTTTTTGACCAGAAACTTGTAAGGGCGGGGGCCGATGGGCGTCTCCTTCAGCCTCAGGTAGCCCTCAAAGAGAACCGCCTCGTTCTTCAGGGGCAGGATGAGAATTCTGGATCGATCGGCCTGGGCCAGCACGTGAAGGGACATGATAAGTATGATCCTGGAGAGGGGAGTAGAACTAGGCTGTGGTCAGATCCACCAGCTCGTACTTCAGCCCTTCCGATTCCAGGCGGTTGAGCAGATTGGGCACCTGCTCGTCCACGCTCACTATGACCGAGGAGACCCCGTGGTAGGCCGCCTCCACCGCCGCCTCCTTGGCTCCGAAGACCACGTCCGGCTCCCGGCCCATCTTCTTCAGGGTGACGATGGCCTCCACACCCAGGGCTCCCACCATCCTGTCACCCCGGCCGATGATCTCCGCCAGCTTGGCCAGGTCCGATCGCCTGCTTCCCCCCATCTGCACCCGGGGGATGCGGCAGATGGTGATCTTGCCCTCCTCCAGGGATATCAGGCCGTGCAGGTCGGAGACCCCCACGTCCTCGCCGCAGGCGGCATCGGAGATGGTGACCCCGCTGGCCTCGATCCAGTCCTTGCGGTTGGCGTAGAGCAGTCCTCCCCTCATCTCCAGGGATACCCTCTCCCCTTCCTGCAAGTGGTCCTCGGCTATGGCCGTCCACACCGAGACGTGACTGATGATCTCCTCCATCACCACCCGGGCGTAGCGTTTCAGCTCGGCGGCGCTCTCCAGGAGCCACTCCACGCCCTCCTTGGTGATGCGGTACCTCATCCGGCCGTCGGTCTCCACCAGCTCGTCGGCCACCAGCTCCTTGATGTACTCGGATATGGCCTGGGGAGTCACCCCCAGCTTCTCAGCCACCTCCTTTTGCCGGAGGTTGGGCTGGTGGGCGGCAATCTCCACCAGAATCTGAAACCGGGAACTGTCTCGCTTGGATTGCAGGACGTTGGCCATGGACGTCTTCTCCGCTCACTCAGAAAGCTCTACCCTCTGGCCCCTAACCGTCAAACCTTCAGCCCGCTTGGCCACGCCCTTTACGAAGATCTGGCTGTATCCCAGCTCCCGGGATAGATTAGAAAGAGAGGTGTTGCCCTCAGTCACCTGCTTCTTGAGGTTCTCGGTGACGGTGCGCAGCTCCTCCTCGGACATGAAGGTCAGGCGTATCAGCTCGCTCAGATCCTCCATGGTGGACAGGAAGTTGGCCTGCACCCGGGAGTAGGTGGAGTGGTACTCCTTGGCCGGGGGCTTTCCCGGCTCCGGAACCCTCCATTTGGTCTCCACCAGGCCGCTCTTGCGGAGGAGATCTATGGACCGGGCTACTCCACTTCCGTCTCCGATGAGCTCGGCCAGCTCTTGCTCCGTCTTCCATTCCTTGCACAGCTCGTCGAACACCTTTTTATGGCCTTCTGAGCCGAAAGCCTGAAGCAAAGGGACCAGATCAGACGGATCGTTTATAATTCGTGTTCTCTTTCCGTTCACGAAGAACCTCGCGCTCCCTTTTGCATTCAAATTTGATAAATCTTTTGAATACCTACCCGGACCAATTAAACAAGCCGGATAGTCTCCAGGTTCATGGGAGCCATGGTGGGTATTCGGTATCTCTTGTAGATAGAGCTGGCCAGGTCCAGACAGTTGCCCTCATCGCCATGGTTGGTCAGCACTCTGCCGGGCTTGGGATAGATCCGGCGCACGTACTCCATGAGCTGGTTTCGGTCGGAGTGACCGGAGAAACCATCCACGGTGACCACTTCCATGTTGATCTTGATAGTCTGGGTCTTGCCCTCCACGGGCAGGGGTACCTCTTTCCAGCCCTTCTGGACCCGTCTTCCCAGGGTGCCCTCGGCCTGATAGCCCACGATCACCAGGGTGTTTCGTTCGTCGGGACCCAGCCCCTTCAGGTACTCCATCACCGGCCCGCCGTTGAGCATGCCGCTGGTGGCCAGTATCACCGCCGGCGGGCCGTCGATGATCTCCGCCCGCTGTTTGGCGTTCTCCACCTGCACGAAGCACTCCGCCAGGAAGGGATTGATGCCCCGGTGGAATATCAGGTCCCTCAGCTCGTTGTTCAGGTACTCCGGGTAGGTGGTGTGAATGGCAGTAGCCTCGTAGATCATGCCGTCCAGGTACACCGGAACCTCGTCCAGGGCCTTCTTGCGAATGGCTTCCTCCAGGACGATCATGACCTCCTGGCTTCGGCCCACGGCAAAGGCGGGAATGATAACCTTGCCGCCCCGGCTGGTGGTCTCCTTGACCACCTTCAGCAGGTGGTTCTCGGCCTCCTTCCGGGAGGGCTGGACGCTGTTGGCCCCGCCGTAGGTGGCCTCGGTGACCAGGGTCTCCAGCCTGGGGAAGCTGTTGACTGCCGGATCGAATAGCCGGGTGCGCTCGTACTTGAAGTCCCCGGTGAAGGCCACGTTGTACAGGCCGTCGCCCACATGGAAATGAGCTATGGAGGAGCCCAGGATGTGCCCTGCGTTGTGCATGGTCAGCTTGGTGTCCGGAGCTATGTCCGTCACGTCCCCGTAGTTCAGGGTGATGGTGTGCTTCAGGGCCTCCCGGATGAAGGAGGAGTCGTAAGGCAGCCTCTTGC
>JAAEEW010000154.1 GCA_013415595.1 Methanosarcinales archaeon
GAGGTGGAGATGGTCCTCAATGGGAAGGCAGCCTCGTCCATTCCCGGCTACCCCCGCCAGGATGAGGACGTGATGGAGAAGACCGTCTCCGCAAACCAGGGCTACTACCGGGACTATAGAATCTTTGAATCCCTGTCCCTGGCCCTGCGCGGCGCCATCCTCCTCTTTCCCCTCTTCCTCCTGCTGATCTACCTGCGCTTTGGCCGGGAGAGGGAGTTCATGGTGCCCGAGACCCTCAGCTACGCTCCCCAGAAGAGAAAGCCCTGGCTGGTCAACCTGGTCTTCAAGGGCGACCCCTTCAGCTTCGACAACGACGGCCTGTACGCCACCATCCTGGACCTGAGCAGGAAGGGGCTGATAGAGATCGAGCCCCCCTCATCAGGGCGCGGACTGATGGCCGATGGGCCGTCAAATTCCGGGGCAGGCCTCCGGATCCGTCTGCTCAAGAATCCCGGGCCGGACGATGACCCCTACGAGCATAAAGTGCTGAACTTCCTATCCCGGAACTCCACGGCCGGGGTCTTCGATTCCGCAGAGTTCAGGGATAGGATCGAGAGCTGCACCAGCCGCTCCATACTGGGAACCAGGGTTCACGACGCCCACCGGCTAAAAGACATTCACCAGGATCTGAAAGATCTCCTCTCCTCGCCTGACGGCAATGCTTCCCGGGAGTTTGCCAGCAACGGCCGGCCGCTGATGATGGCCGTCTCCGGAATAGCCCTGCTCCTGTTGCTGGCGGTGGGCTACCTGAACAGCTCTAGCGCCTTTCTCTACCCCTCCCTGGCCGTCGCCTTTCCCGCCGCGGTGGTGATCTTTCTCCAGTCCCTTCCCCCGATGCTGGCCCCTTCCGTCCTCTTCGGCCGCTGGAAGGAGTCCTACCACCAGGAGAAGATGGAGTGGGACGCCTTTCGCACCATGCTCTCCGACTTTGCCATGATCAAGAAGTACGCGCCCCAGGATCTGAACATGTGGAAGGAATGGCTGGTCTACGGCACGGCCCTGGGGGTGGGGGAGAGCGTGGCCCGGGCCATGGAGAGCCTGGAAGTGCACGTCCCCGAGGCGGCCACCTTCGTCTACATGCACGGCTTCTTCCCCGACGTCTACAGGCAGAGCACTCCGCCCTCATCCAGCAGCTCAGGCGGATTTAGCGGCGGAGGGTTTGGCGGAGGCGGGGGATTTGGCGGCGGAGGGGGTGGTGCCAGGTGACCCCCATTTTTATATTTTTAATTCCGAGAATCAGATTTTTGTACTTGATGTGCGATCCCCAAAGACCATGACTGAAAAAGTAGCACGTTGCGAAAATTGCGCTATCAGGCGATATTCGGATAAACACCCCAACTCCGTCGTTTCCAGCGTCTGGCGCTGGCACACCGGCTGGTGTCCCGGCTGGAAGTCCTATCAGAGCACCCTCCCCTCCCAGAAGGCTGCCGCTCCCCGGAACAATCAGGCTGCGGCCAGTTCCCGGCCATCCAGTCAGGCCGGCGGCCAGGCCGGAAAGGGCGGCCCCAACAGGAACAACGGACCGGGCAGGAAGCAAAACGGCGGCCAGAAGGGCGGCAAGAACCAGAATCCCAACAAGCCCCGGGGCAAGGGCAAGAAGGGCAAGAAATAGGCGGCAGCAGCCCAAGGGCCTGATCGATCAATTCAAATCATACCATAAAATTTCAAAACCAGCCGGAGAAAAGGCAGCATGAACTCCCTCAGAATGCTCTCCTGGAATGTAAACGGCATCCGGGCAGTGCACAGGAAGGGCTTCCTGGACTGGGTGAAGGCGGACGGCCCGGACATTCTGTGCCTGCAGGAGATCAAGGCTAAGGAGGGCCAGATCCCCCGGGCTGTCAGGCACCTGGAGGGCTATCGCGCCTACTTCGTCTCCGGCGATAGGGCGGGCTACGGAGGCGTGGCCCTGTTCACCCGGACCGAGCCGTCGGAGGTGAGGACGGGACTGGGCATCCCCGGCTTTGACGACGAGGGCCGGGCCATAGTTGCCGATTACGGCGATTTCATCCTCTACGACGTCTACTTCCCCAACGGCAAGGCCTCCCCGGAGCGCCTGGACTATAAGATGCGGTTCTACGAGGCCTTCCTGGATCACGTGGGCGGCCTGCTGGACCAGGGAAAGAAGATCGTGATCTGCGGCGATGTGAACACCGCTCACCAGGAGATCGACCTGGCCCGGCCGGGGCCCAACCGGAAGTTCTCCGGCTTTCTGCCCCTGGAGAGGGAATGGATGGACAGGCTGGTCTCCAGGGGATTCCTGGACAGCTTTCGCATGTTCCATTCCGAAGGGGGCCACTACTCCTGGTGGGACCTCAAGTCCCGGGCCCGGGAGAGAAACGTTGGCTGGCGGATCGACTACTTCTTCGTGAGCCGCAACCTGCAAGACCAGGTGGAATCGGCCTTCATCCTCAATGAGGTGCAGGGCTCCGACCACTGTCCGGTGGGAATCAGGCTCAAGGTCTGAAAACCTCAACCCTGGAAATCCCCTTCCCGGCAGACGGAAATGGTGCCGCCGGGGGGAGGTCGCGACGGGCCTGAGGTCCTTCAATGGCTTTTTGGCCCGGAGCCGGTCGATTCCCGGGAAGGCCCCGTGGAAGTCTCCGAGGAAGACTCCGAGGAAGACTCTGCGGAAGGTTCCAGGCACTGCCGATGCCGGGGGCCGGGGATATCGTATTCTCGGACCCGCCCGGTTCGGGGCCGCCCTAAAGAGGCCACCAGTGGCCGGTCAGAGTCCGTCTTCTCTTTTCTCCGGCCGGTTGATGGTCAGTATCCCCAGGTAGCCGTCCACGGTCACCAGGTCTCCGGTCCTGATCAGGTCCATGACCTCCGGGATGCCGGTCACGCAGGGTATCCCGTACTCCCGGGCGATGATGGCCCCATGGATCAGCATCCCGCCCCTTCGCTCCACGATGGCGGCGCACAGGGGGACGACGAAGGTCATGTTGGGGTCCACGGCATCGCAGACCAGGACCTCCCCGGCCCGGAACTGAAATATCTCCCCCTCCTCTTGCACCACCCGGGCCGGGCCGGTGCCGATCCCCTGCCCCGCCGGCTGGCCCACCAGTTGCCGGGGCCGGGCCTTGTAGGGCGCGGGGGCCGGCTTCGCTTGTCGGGGTTGAAATCCCGGCTCCCTCAGGGCCCGCACCAGCTCTTCCCGGGGCGGGCTGAAGTCCAGGGCAAGCCTCCTTTTGGCCTCTTCCTCCGCCTCCGCCACCCGGGCCTCGATCCTACCCAGGTAGATGTTGTCGTCGTCTCGCAGCCGGTAGCTGGCCCGGGCCAGGTCCAGCAGCTCCTCCGCCCTCTTCCTCTCCTCCCCGGCGAAGCGGTCCAGGAAATTCCTCCTCTTCTCCTCCAGGGCTCCCCGATCTCTGACTCTATGCAGCGGCGGCCGGGAGGCCATCTCCAGCAGGAGCTTCCTCAGCCCCTCCCCGGCAGAGGGAGCCCGGGAGTAGCTGCCCCCAAACCGCTCCAGAAACTCCTCGATCTCCCCGGCCAGGCTTTCCGGGGAGCCGGAGCGAAGGGCTTCGGCAAGTGCCGGGTCATCTCTCAGCCGCCTGGCCATCTCTTCCAGCATCCGGTTTCTCTCCAGGCTGATCATCTCCTCGCCCTCCAGGAGGTCCACGAACTCGAAGGGGTCCTGAGGCCGGACCTGGTCGTTGTACACCTGGCCAAAGAGCCGGGCCCCGTGGGCGAAGGGGATCATCTCAGCCCAGTAGACGTCCTTCCAGTGCCTGTAGACCTCCTCCCTCCTCAGGATATCCCCGGCCAGCTCGCCGCTGGAGAGGGGGGCCAGATCCACCTCCCCGGCCGCTGCCTCCTCCATCCCCGGCAGGATCTCCCCCTCGATCTTCTTTCGAAGGGAAGCCAGGCTGTTGAAGGAGCGGCGAAGGCTGAGGTACCAGGCGCGGCCGGAGCGGTCCCCTGCCGGAGGGGTGGTGATGGGCCGGGACTGGAGCACGTGAAGCACTCCCTCTCGAATGGTCCACTCCACGTCCTGGGGAGAGCC
>JAAEEW010000155.1 GCA_013415595.1 Methanosarcinales archaeon
GCCCTGAGATCTCGGCGCTTGCACTGCCTGCAAAAAGCGGCAGGAGGAGCCAGGCGAGAAGCAGCAAGAGGATCGGAGGGCAGGATCTTCGCCACATGTCGAAGATTAGTTTTGGCCAGGAAGTTATTTGAAGCTTCCTGAGGCCATAGACCACAATAGACGCCCGGAAATGCTGAACTATGGATATGACCAGCCCTTTTCCCGGGGCTCACGCCGCCTGCATGGCCCGAAACTTAAAGGGGCGACCACATGAGAGATATCAGAGATCCCATACACGGTTACGTCAAGCTCGATCCCCTGGCCCTGGACCTGATCTCCACCCCCCAGGTTCAGCGGCTGCGCTGGATCAAGCAGCTGGGCCTGGCGGTGCTGGTCTATCCCGGAGCCAACCATAGCCGGTTCGAACACTCCCTGGGAACCTACCACCTGGCCGGTCTTCTGGCCGGCCACCTGGGACTGAATTCGGAGGACGGGCAAAAGGTCCGGGCCGCCGCCCTCCTCCACGACCTGGGCCACGGCCCCTTCTCCCATGCCACCGAGGGGGTGCTCTCCAGCTACCTGCGAAGAGAGCACGAGAAGGTCATCGACATCCTGCGGGAAAGGGAGGTCCGCGAGGTCCTGAGCAGGCACGGCCTGGGTCCCCAGGAGGTCCAGCAGATGATCATGGGCCAGACGGAGCTTGGCAAGATGGTCAGCGGGGAGATAGACGTGGACCGCATGGACTACCTGATCCGGGACGCCCACTACACCGGAGTGGCCTACGGAGTGATAGACCACCTGCGGCTCATGGAGAGGATGATGATTTACCAGGGCCGGCTGGTAATCGATGGCGGCGGCATGCAGGCGGCTGAGGCCCTGCTGGTATCCAGGCTGCTCATGCGCCCCACCGTCTACTACCACCATGTCTGCCGGATATCTGAATGTATGCTCTCCGGGGCCATACGCCACCTGATAGAGGAGGAGGGGGCGGACCCCAGAGGGATCAAGCGCATGGACGACATGCAGCTCATGGCCTTCATGAACCAGGCCGGAGGCTACGCCGAGGAGATGGCAGAGCGCATAAAGTCCCGCCGCCTCTTCAAGAGGGCGGTCTACGCCGGACGGGATAGCATCCCGTCGTCCTCCCTGAATGGCAATCCCCGCCGCCTAGCCGAGGAGATAGCCGGGGAGGCCGGCCTGGAGAGCAGCTACGTCCTGGTGGACCTGCCCCCGCCGGCGGAGTCCTCGGAGGGCAGCTTCATGGTCTTCAGTGAGGGCGAGACCAAGGCTCTTCGAGAGGTCTCCCCCCTGGTGAGCATCCTGGAGAGGGCTCATCGGGCCACCTGGCGCTTTGGAGTCTACACCCTGCCCGAGAGCAGAGAGGCGGTCATAAAGGCGGCGGAAAGGTGCCTGAATATCAGAAAGCACGCCCTTCAGCACACCTTCGCCGATATGGATGAGGCCTGAAATCCTCCACCAGGAGGTCCGGCTCGGTACTGGGGCAATGGACAGCAGAACGGTTACATTTAAGACCGGGCAGCCAGTGGAGTAAAAGGATGCCATTCAACGCTGATCGAAAAGTCATCATCAAGACCATTCAGACCATGAACCAGCACCTCCCCAGCAAGAGGAAGACCCTGGCTGAGCTGCTGGAGGAGGAGAAGCCCGGGATCAGGGGTAAGGACAACACCTTTTACATAATGGACAAAGCGGAGCTGGAGCTCATCTCCCAGAACGTGCCCCGCTACTACTGGAAGCGGATCAGGCTGCCCCTGCTGATCGAGATGTCTCCAGACCTGGGCAGCGGCTCGGCCCGGGTCCAGGGGGAGGTGGAGAGCGAGCTGGTATCCAAGCTGCTCGGCCTGAAGAAGGGATACGACAAGTTCATCGTCATCTATCTGCCCGATGTGAGAGAACTGCGCCGCAAGCTGCCCACCACCAGCCAGTACGCCTTCGTCACCTCGCTGCGGGAAGAGTACTAGATTGCTGGAAAAAGCATTTATAGATTCCTCACTATTTTATCTAAGGGTGCTTTTATGGACCAGTCGTTAGACCATTTCATCAGGCTCTTTGCCGAGAGCATGTCCCGCGGGAACTACAAGGAAGCGGCCAGGATCAGGGAGGAGCATTCCATCCCCTCGGAGATGCTCCAGGAGGCGGTAATGGCCGCCTTCAAGCGCCAGGTGGCCGAAGGGCAGTACTCCATCGCCGCCGAGCTGGGGAAACAGTACCATCTGCCCGAGAGCCTGGTGAAGGATGTCGCTGCCAGGTCGTTTCAGAGAAAGCTGGAGAGCGAGCATTTCAAGGCTGCCGCCGACTACGCCAAGGAGTACGACCTTCCCCAGGACCTGGTTAGGGAGGCTGCCGTCCAGGCCTTCAGGAAGAGCATGAGCTTTGGCCTGGAGAAGAACGCGGCGGAGATCGCGGTGGACTTTGAGCTGCCGGAGAGCATGATACAGGAGGCGGCAGGGGCCTCCTTCAGGAGCTACATGAAGGCCGGGCTTTACCGCAAGGCTCTGACCATCGCCAGGAAGTACAACCTGCCCGGAGAGATGGTGACCGAGGCCGAGAACAAGATGGCCGGCAGGTGAAGTCTATAGCTCAATGGCACCAGATCGGCCAATAGCGCCCGGATAATGGTAATAAACGTGCCCGGGCATACCGCACCCTGATGACCCATATTACTGTTCTCTCCATCGGCGGCTCCGACTCGGGCGGCGGAGCCGGAATTCAGGCCGACGTCAAGACCTTTGCCGCCCTGGATGTCCACGGCACCACGGCCATAACCGCCATCACCGCCCAGAACACCCTGGGAGTAAGCCAGGTCTTCCCCCTGGACCCAGGCCAGGTACAGTCCCAGCTGGAGGCGGTGCTGGAGGATTTCGAGATAGCGTTTGCCAAGACGGGGATGCTCTACTCCCCGGAGATCGTCTCCCTGGTGGCCGACGTCCTTCGCCGCTGGAAGGTGGGGCTGGTCCTGGACCCGGTGATGGCCGCGGAGGCCGGCGGCCTGCTGCTGGGGAGCAGGGCCAGGGATCCCCTGGTCCGAGAGCTAATCCCCCTGGCGGCAGTGGTCACACCCAACATCTTCGAGGCCCGGGCATTGACCGGACTGCCGGTCCGGGACCGTGAGGGGGCGGTAGAGGCCGGAAAGAAGATCGTGGAGATGGGGGCACAGGCGGCGGTGGTCACCGGGGGCCACCTGGACATGACCGACGTGCTGGTGACCGCAGATCAGGTCCACCTCCTGCCCGGGCGGCGGGAGGCGGGGGGAAACCACGGAGTGGGATGCACCTACTCCGCCGCCCTGACCGCCTACCTGGCCCGGGGGCTCCCAATGGTGGAGGCGGCGGGAAAAGCCCAGCAGTTCGCCGCCATGGCAGTGGCCAGGAGCCGGCCGGCGGGACGGGGAGTTCATCCGGTGAACCAGACCGGGTCGCTCCAGGACCAGGCAATGCGCTTCTCGGCTCTCTGCTCCCTGGACCAGGGGCTGACCGCCCTTCTGGATGAGCCGGATTTCTGGGAGTTCATCCCCGAGGTTGGCTCTAACCTGGCCATGGCCGTCCCCGGGGCGGCTGGACCGGAGGACGTGGCCGCCGTGGAGGGAAGGCTGGTTCGCGCCGGAAGGCGGGTCCACCAATCCGGATGCCTGCGGTTCGGGGCCAGCAACCACATGGCCCGGGCCGTGCTGGCAGCCATGAAGTTCGATCCCCGGGTCAGGGCGGCCATGAACCTCAGGCACAGCCAGGAGATGCTGAATGCTGCACAGGAGCTAGGCCTCAGCATGGCCAGCTTCGACCGCCGGGACGAGCCGGAGGGAGAGGAGACCATGAGCTGGGGGGTGGCGAAGGCGGCAGAGGAAACGGGGTTTGTCCCGGAGATCGTCTGGGACGGTGGGGGCCTGGGAAAGGAGCCCATGATCCGCTTGCTGGGCATAGACGCATTGACGGTGGCCGCCCTGGCCGTCAGGATAGTCAGGTTTTGCAAGAAAGGTGATAGGAAGATATAAATTGTAGTCGTATGCTTACGATCGCTGGCTGGAGTGTCAAGCATGGGAAGCGTTAAGCCGAGTTATATTAAGAATTTCGCATTGAGCCTTATGAAGACTTATGAGGGTGCCTTCAACACTAATTTTGACAACAATAAGGAGAAGGTCAGAGAATATACCGACATAAGGAACAAGACCATCAGAAACAGGGTGGCTGGATACATCACTCGAGTGCTGGAACAGAAGGCCTCCCGTAGAAGAGAGGTCGAGAGGGATGTTTGAAGGCGTACTGCCCGCCATCATAACGCCATTCAAGGACGACGGAGAGGTGGACGAAGACGGCCTGAGGAGCATCGTGGAGATGCTCTCTGCCTCAGGCGTGTCAGGAATGGTCCCCTGCGGCACCACAGGTGAGTCCGCAACGCTGAGCTTCGAGGAGCATAAGAAGGTAGTGGAGATCGTTGTTGATGCGGCCAGCGTTCCAGTGGTGGCCGGGACCGGATCCAACAACACCAAAGAAGCCCTGGAACTCACCAAGCACGCCGCCAACGCCGGCGCAGATGCCGCCCTTTTGATCACCCCCTACTACAACAAGCCAAACGAGAGGGGAATTCTGGAGCACTACGGCAAGATCGCGGGCAGCTGTGACATACCTATCGTGCTTTACAACATACCCAAGAGGACCGGCCTGGAGATGAGGCCTGAGCTGATTGCCAGGCTGGCGGAGATCCCGGGCATCGTTGCCGTGAAGGAGGCCAGCGGCAGCCTGAGCCAGGTATCCCGCATCATAGAGCTGACGGCGGGAAAGAACTTCACCGTCCTCTCCGGGGACGACGATCTGACCATCCCCATGATGTCCCTGGGCGCTGCCGGAGTGATCTCCGTGGTGGCCAACGTGGCCCCCAGGAAGACCATCGAGATGGTCAGGGCATTTCAAAGCGGCGACCTGCAGAAGGCCAGGAAGATCCACTACGAGCTGGCTCCCCTGGTGCGGTCCATGTTCCTGGAGACCAATCCCATCCCGGTCAAGACCGCTTACCGGCTGATGGGGCTGCCGTCGGGACCCCTGAGGTTGCCTCTGGCCCCCATGTCCGCAGAGAACGAGGACAAGCTGAAGGAAGTCCTGGACAAGCTGGGCGAGTTCAGATGACCAGAGTGGCAATAACCGGCGCCCGTGGTCGCATGGGCAATCTGATCCTGGAGGAGATCAAGAATGCCCCGGATATCGAGCTGGTCGCTGCCTTCGACATCGTAGGCCTGGGCCAGAAGGTGATGGGGGATGTATTGCTCTCCGATGCCGGTGATCTGAAAAAGGTCTTGCAGGAGACCCGCCCGGACGTAATGATCGATTTCACCGTGGCCTCTGCCGCCACGGACAACATCTGCACGGCGGCGGAGGTGGGAGTCTCCCTGGTCGTGGGCACTACCGGATTTTCCCCTGAGCAGACCACCAGGATTCACCGGGCCATCGAAGACGGCCAGGTGGCGGCAGTGATCTCTCCCAACTTCAGCGTGGGCGTCAACGTCTTTTGGAAGCTGGTGGAGGCGGCAGCCATGGCCCTGAGGGAGTACGATGTGGAGGTAATCGAGGCCCACCACAACAAGAAGAGGGACGCCCCCAGCGGCACGGCGGTCAAGACGGTGGAGATCCTGAGGGAGAGCATGGGGCTGGACAGGGTGGTCCACGGCCGGGAGGGGCTTGCAGTCCGCACCAAAGAGATAGGGGTGCACGCCGTCAGGGCTGGAGACATCGTGGGAGACCACACCGTCCTCTTCGCCGGTCCGGGCGAGAGGTTGGAGATCAAGCACCAGGCCCACAGCCGGGCGGCCTTTGCCTCCGGCGCGGTGAGGGCTGCCGGCTGGGTGGCTGGGGTCAAGCCGGGGATCTACAGCATGGCCGACGTCCTGGCTGGAGTCGATCCATCCGTCTGAAATCTGATATGCACAGCCTCTGATATGTATAGCCTGGAATTGGAGAGCAAGGCCCTGCAAAACGGCAAGCAGAGCATCGAGCCGTTGTCCATGGCTGAGTACACGGTGGGCTTTTGCAGCCGGTGCCAGAGCCAGATGAAGAGCCTGGCCTACTTTTTTGCCGACGACTGCTGGCTGGTGGCTGCGTCCTGTCCAGGGTGCAACACCCCCAACCTGCTGCAGTACGACCGGGATTGGAACTGGATCAAAGATATGCCCCTGACCCTGGCCAGGAGGGCCACCAGAGTCTCCGAGCTCCCCCGGGAGCAACTGGAGGCCGTCTTCACCCCGGCGGAGATCCGGGATATGCTGGCCTGCGAGGAGGGGCGGCCCTACGTCAGACAGAACCTCTACCGGGCCAGGGCCAAGTTCGAACTGTTCGAGGAGAAGTTCCGCTTCAAGATCGAGCTGTGAGCCCCTGGTTGCCGGCCCGCAGCCGGCCCGGCGATGCGCCCCCGGCAAGGCTCCGCTCAGGGGCGAATGGAGAAATGTCAGACCAGAGCGGCAGGAGGCGTCTTTAAGCTGCTCAGTGCTGGGAGGAGGAGGAATCCTGGGCCTGAGGCAGGATCTCCATCACCCGGCCCACCCTGCCGTCCTGGAGACGGACCTTTATTCCCCGGGGATGGCGGGGGGAGTTGGTGAGGATCTCCCTGACCACGCCCCGGCTCGTCTTTCCCGTGCGCTGGTCCTGTTTTAAAACGATATCCACCGTCATTCCCGGGCGGATGTCCTTGCGATTGACTACGGCCACGACCCCGGTCTTGGACTTCCATCATTGATCTACCTTTTGGGCTGACGCTGATCGGCGATTGTCCTGGGACTGGCTGGCCAGGGGTCCGACCCAGCCGGATCCCCCGGCCCAGACGACGTCGATTCGGGGGGAAGGCCCGGGAACCTTTCGGTCCATGGGGCACGAAGGTGTTATGAATCAAAGGCCCCCAAACCTCCAGGGCAATGGCAGAAATCCTCTATCTGGATCACAAAACGCTCTACGTCGAGCACCCCCGCTGGCAGTGCCGCCTGGGGGAGAGAGCGGTGAAGCTGGGAATGATCTTCGAGGCGGTGGTGGATGGCAGGGGAGACTACCCGGTGGTGGTGGATGCCTCATTGCTGCCCCAGCCCGAGGAGCTGGACCGGGAGATCGTAGATCAGGCCAGGGAGGAGGGGATAGAGGACAGAAAGGAGCTGATCCTGGAGGTGTACCGCTACCGCGGCGGAGTGCCCTTCAACGTGGACGCCATCCAGGCCCCCAAATCCTCCTGCGGCTTCTCCAGCTTCGTGGCCGAGACCTCCATCTCCGCCGTGGAAGTGGACGGAAAGGAGATGGAGATCCGCCACTTCCCGAGCGTGGAGGAGGCCCTGCAGTTCACCCGGGACTTCTACGCCGTCTACAGCCACGGCCTGTTCACCTTTCTGGACGCGGTGCTGGACAATCCCCTGCCCGGGGGACTGACCGGCAGGGAGAAGATCAGGTCCCTGATCGGGGACCAGGGGGACTGACCGTCTGGAGAAATGGAAGGTCCATCATTCACGGATAATTCGGGATGTCCTGATCAGAGATCCGGAGATACAGGCGGCGCTGGCAGCGGATCTAAAGGATTCGTCCACCGGACGCTTACGCTCCAGGCAACGCTGAGGTATGAGTATGAGCCAGAAAATGCTCCAGGAAATGCCACAGGAAATAATCCAGAAAAATGTTTAGCTAAATGAGAGCAGGGGCCGGTCCGGACCCCAACGCTTCGTTCCCTCAGGACTCCAGCACGTAGTAGTACTCGCCCTGCTCCCTCTGGCCCCGGTCCAGCCGGGACCCGGGCTTGTTCACCCGGGGACGGCGGGTGTCCTCGTCCCGGCGAAATGTTATGCCTATGCCCTTCAGGAAGCGGTTCATGCCCTCCCGCATCTCCTGGGGCGGATGGGCCTCGCCGCTTGATCCCGGCTGGCCCTCGAAGACGATCAGCCGTTCGGAGAGCAGGTCGATGAGGTAGATGTCGTGGTCCACCACCAGCACGGAGGTCTCCGTGGACTCGGCAAAGCGCCTCATCACCCTGGCCGCCAGCATCCTCTGCTCCACGTCCAGGTGGGCAGAGGGCTCGTCCAGCAGGTAGAGGTCCGCATCCCGGCTGAGACAGGCAACGATTGCCACCCGCTGCAGCTCGCCGCCGCTCAGCTCCAGCAGGGGCTGGTCCAGGAGGGGCTCCAGTCCCATGGGCTTCAGAAGCTCGGACTGGTAGTAGCTGGAGTCGAAGTCCCTGGCCACCCCCCGCAGCATCCCCTGCACCGTGACCTCGGAGTCGGCCTTGAGGTACTGAGGCTTGTAAGAGACCTTGAGCTTCATGTCGATCCTGCCGCTGCTGGGCTCTTCCAGCCCGGCCAGGATCTTGATGTAGGTGGACTTGCCGATCCCATTGGGTCCCAGGATGCCCACCACCTCGCCGCTGCGAATGACGCCCGGCTCGATCTGCAGCTTGAATGACGGGTACTTCCTGGTGAAGGTATCGTACTCCACCAGCACCGGCACGTCCTTCTCCGCCCGGGGGGCCCGGACCTCGAAGACGATGGCCTCGCCCCTGATCCTGACGTTCTCCTCGGGCAGGTTGCCGCGCAGGTACTGGTTGATGCCCACCCGAACCCCCTTGGGCCGGGTGATGACGCCGTAGGCCCCGGCGGTTCCGAAGACCAGGTGCACGGTCTCGGCCAGCAGGTCCAGCAGGGCCAGGTCGTGCTCCACCACCATCACCGCCCGGTCCTGGGCCAGGCCCTGCAGGGTGCGGGCGGCGTTGATCCTCTGGTGGATGTCCAGGTAGGGGCTGATCTCGTCGAAGAAGTAGAAGTCGGCATCCCGGGCGGCGGTGGCCACGATTGCCACACGCTGCAGCTCGCCGCCGCTGAGGGTGGCGATCTCCCGGTCCAGCAGGGCCCCCAGCCCCAGGGTGGAGACCAGGTCCTTCAGGGCCCCACGCTCGTCGGTCTTTTCCAGAAGTCCACGCACCGGCCCCCGGTAGCTTTTGGGTATGCGGTCCACGTACTGGGGCTTGATGGCCGTCTTTACCCCTTTCTCCGCCACCCGGGTCAGGTAGTCGCCCATGGCTGAGCCGGAGAATTGCTCCAGCACCGCCTCCCAGGTGGCGCCCCGGCCCAGGTTGGGCTTGAGCAGGCCGGAGAGGATGGATACTGCTGTACTCTTTCCTATGCCGTTAGGCCCCAGAAGGCCGGTCACCTTTCCGGTCACCGGGATGGGCAGGCCGTAGAGGGCAAAGCCGTTCTGGCCGTAGCGGTGGACCGGATGCTCCAGCTCCTCGGGCAGGTTGGTGATGGTGATGGCCCCGAAGGGACACTTGCGAACGCAGATGCCGCATCCCACGCACAGGTTTTCGGTGATCAGAGGCTTGCCGTCCTCAAAGATTATGGTCTCGTCGCCGGTTCTGACCGGCGGACAGAAGTATTCGCACTCCTTGGAGCACTTGCGAGGCTGGCAACGATCTCTGTTGATGACAGCAATCCTCATTAAAATCTCCCGTCAGTTGAGAAGTATGGTCCAGCTGACCAACCACAAATCGACCGCTATGAACTCCACGTAAAACCAGTCCTTGGACTTGAACTCCAGAACGTTTATGCCCAGGGGCGGGTATATCAGCCTCTGTATTATCAGCGTCGCCAGGATCACGTTCAGCATGATGAAATGCCAGGGCAGCTCCATGCCCATCCCCAGGACCATGTAGGAGACAAATCCGGCTGCAAGCCCCAGCACAGAGGGCACTATGGTCTTCTTCAGGCCGTCCATCTGGGATTTTCTGCGCTCGGCCGGCGTCTTCATCCTGGGCATTTCTTTTGGCTTTTGACTTTGAGCTTCAGTTCCCGGTGGCAGTGCGCCCCTGGAACTCTTCTCCTGCGCCGCCAATGCTGCCTTCTTCTTGCCTTTCTTGGCCATCGAGTTTCGAAAAGTGCATCATACGATAATAGCGTTTTGGTCATCGGGTGGGAAAAACCACCGCGACCTGCCGGGAGATCAAACGCCGGTGTGGTAAAATCCAAGTAGTTATAAGTTCAAGGAGTAGAAGAATGGCTGGATATATCGTCGCGGACGCCTCGGTCTTCATCCTGGGAAAGGAGCTGCAAGGGGAGGTTATAACCGTCCCCTCCGTGGAGAGAGAGCTGAAGGACATCCGTTCCCGGATGAGGCTGCAGATCTCCCAGGTGAGGGTGGAAGAGCCCACCCGGGAGGCACTGGGCAGGGCAGTCCAGGCGGCCAGGGAGACGGGGGACATCTCCACCCTGTCCAGCACCGACCTGGATCTGCTGGGAAAGGCCGTGGAGTGCCAGGGAACCATCGCGACCGATGATTATGCCGTGCAAAACGTGGCCCTGCACCTGGGGATAGCCATAGAGCCTGTAGCTCAACACGGAATTAGACGAAAGCTGAAGCGCTCTCAGAAGTGCCCCGGGTGTGGAAGGCCGTTTGAGGGCGATCTCTGTCCTGTTTGTGGAACACCTCCCCGAAAGAGGAAGAAGGAATGGTAAAATGAAGAACATAGATGCATTGATCAAGAAGGCCACCGAGTTGAAGTCTGAAGGATTGGTGGAGGGCCAGATCTCTGAGGAGCTCAACGTCTCCGGGGAGACCGTAACCTGGCTTCTCACCCACGCGGATAAGACCAGCCCGGTCCCGGGACCAAAGGACATCTCAGTGGACTGGTCTATGATCGGGAGCAGTGCCTACCGGATGGGACATGTCTCCCAGGCCCTCACCAACATGATCTTTGAGGTTCTGGACATCAATGAGCAGGATGCAGACGTGGTGGTGGGCATAGCCTTGAGCGGCCTGCCCCTGGCCAGCCTGGTGGCCAGCTACATGGGCGTGGACCTGGCGGTGTACATGCCAAGCAAGCAGATGGTCTCCCAGGGGACCAGGGCCCACGGAAACCTCAGCGCCAACTTCTCCGATGTCAAGGACAAGGAGTGCGTCATCGTTGACGACGTGATCACCTCCGGGAGGACCATCGAGGAGACGGTGGAGTATCTGTACGAGCACGGCGCCAAGAGCAACGCCATCGCCGTCCTCATCGACAAGAAGGGCGTGGAACAGATAGCAGGCGTTGATGTCTGCTCTCTGCTCAAGGTCATCCGGGTCAATTAAAAAAGGCCCCGGCACCTGGCCGGGCGAGGGAGGGGGGACTTGGGTGGCCGGCAGCCTGGCCTAGGGAGAACGAACGGATTCCTGCGACCGGGATCCCGGGGCCGTCCTCCCTCATACCCCTTTCACCGTCTCCAGCCTCTGGAAGACGGTTTTGTTCTCGTATTTTATCCTCATTATGCGGTGGTAGGGTATCTCCGTCTCTCCCAGGCGAAAGAAGGAGCGCCCCAGCTCCATATCGCTTCCCAGGACCCTGATGCGGTCGTGGGGAGCGCCCCGGTGCAAGATCTCCACCTCCGTCCGGTCCAGTCCCAGGCCCCTCCACTTTATCTCGTTCAGGATGTGGCGGGGGTGCCTGCCGGACGGCTGGAATTCCTCATCCAAGTTCAATACCTCTCTGTGGCCGGTTCGCGTCGGTCAACCCGGACTCAGAAAGCCTTTTAGTGCTGATCGCATATTGGCCTTACCATCCTGGTTGATCTACATGTTTTCCGAGGAAGAATACAAGCTGGAATACTTTGCATCCGAGGGCTTCCACCGCCAGAAGTGCGATAGCTGCGGGAAGTATTTCTGGACCAGAGACCGGTCCAGAAAGACCTGCGGAGACCCTCCCTGTGATCCTTACACCTTCATCGGCCAGCCGGTGTTCAGCCGCGAGTACGGGCTGGACGAGATGCGGGAGCTCTACCTGAGCTACTTCGAGGAACGGGGCCACGCCCGGGTTTCCCGCTATCCGGTGGTGGCCAGATGGAGAGACGACATCTACCTGACCATTGCCTCCATCGCCGACTTTCAGCCCTTCGTGACCTCAGGCATGGTCCCCCCACCCGCCAACCCCCTGACCATCTCCCAGCCCTGCATCCGGCTGGACGACCTGGACTCGGTGGGCCGCAGCGGCCGGCACCTGACCACCTTTGAGATGATGGCCCATCACGTCTTCAACACCCGGGAGCACGAGATCTACTGGAAGGACAGGACCGTGCAGCTCTGCGACGAGCTGCTGCTCAAGCTGGGAGCCGACCCGGAGGCTGTCACCTACAAGGAGAACCCCTGGGCCGGGGGCGGCAACGCCGGGCCCTCGGTGGAGGTCATGATGGGCGGCCTGGAGCTGGCCACTCTGGTCTTCATGGACCTCAAGGCCACGCCAGGGGGCTCCATCGAGATCAAGGGCGAGCGCTACAACAAGATGGACAACTACATCGTGGACACCGGATACGGCCTGGAGAGGTTCGTCTGGGCCTCCCGGGGCACGCCCACCATCTACGACGCCATCTTCCCGGAGATGCTGCAGAAGGTCTCGGAGATGGCCGGGGTCTCCCACATCCTCTCCGACCCCTCCTGCGCCGAGATCCTGGCCCAGAACGCCAGGCTGGCGGGAATGGTGGACCTGGAGGAGTCCAGCCTGCGGGACCTGAGGGGCAGGATCGCCTCCAGGCTGGGCATCAGCGCCGAGAAGCTGGACCAGACCATCGCCCCGGTGGAGCGGGTGTACGCGGTAGTGGACCACACCCGCTGCCTGGCCTACATGCTGGCCGACGGCATCATTCCCTCCAACGTCAAGTCCGGATACCTGGCCCGGCTGGTCATCCGCCGGACCCTGCGGCAGATGAGGGACCTGGGGCTGGACGTGCCCCTCTCCGAGCTGGTGGGCCTGCAGCTATCCGGGCTGGACTACCCGGACTGGAAGGAGCGGCTGGCGACCATTCAGGAGATCCTGGAGATCGAGGAGAAGAAGTACGCCGAGACCCTGGAGAAGGGGCAGAGGCTGGTCAGGAAGACCGCCCAGCACTTCGCCAGGCAAAATCAGCCCATTCCCCTCCAGGACATGATCTCCCTGTACGACACCCACGGCATCCCGCCGGAGATCGCCAGGGAGTCGGCGGAGGCCCTGGGGGCCAGGGTGGAGCTGCCGGACAACTTCTACTCCATGGTGGCTGCCAGCCACATCAAGGCGGAGAAGGTGGAGGCGGAGGAGAAGTCGATCCCCGGGGAGAAGACCAGGCTGCTGTTCTACGAGAAGCCCTTTGAGGAGAGCTTCCAGGCGGTGGTGCAGGGCATCTTCGAGGGCTCGGTCATTCTGGACCAGACCCTCTTTTATCCCGAGGGCGGAGGCCAGCCTGCGGACCACGGCACCATTCACATGAACGGCTCCACCTGGACGGTGAAGGACGTGCAAAACTTCGGCGGAGTGGTCCTGCACCAGGTGGATAAGCTGGACGGGATCTCGGTCGGCGACCGGGTGACCGGCCGGATCGACATGAATCGCCGCCTGGCCCACGCCAGGCACCACACCGCCACCCACCTGGTCCACGACTCGGCCAAGCGGGTCCTGGGCAACCACGTCTGGCAGGCCGGAGCCTCCAAGAGCGAGGACCGGGCCAGGCTGGACATATCCCACTACAAGAGGATCACCCCCCGGGAGATGAAGGAGATCGAGCTGGAGGCCAACCGCCGGGTGATGGAGCTGACAGCGGTGGATACGAAGTTCCTGCCCCGGGAGGAGGCGGAGAAGCTCTTCGGCTTTGAGCTCTACCAGGGAGGCGTTCCCCCGGGCAAGCAGATCCGGGTGGTGAAGGTGGGAACAGACATCGAGGCCTGCGCCGGAACCCACGTCACCAACACCGGCATGATCGGCATGATCAAGATCCTGAGAACGGAGCGGGTACAGGATGGCGTGGAGAGGATCGAGTTTTCCGCCGGAGAGGCGGCGGTGCTTCGAAGCCAGGAGAGGGACGACCTCCTGCAGGACTCGGCGGACATCCTGCGGGTGCCCCCGGAGCAGCTTCCCAGGACTGCCAGCCGGTTCTTCGAGGAGTGGAAGGAGCAGCAAAAGGAGATCGAGCGCCTCAAGGAGCAGCTGGCCAGGTCCAGGAAGGAGAAGCTGACCGCCAATGCCGAGGAGGTGGGCGGGCTGAAGGTGGTGGTCCAGGACATGGGCACCGCCGATGTGGAGGAGCTGATGAAGGCCGCCAGCCTGCTGGCCGAGCAGGACTACGTGGTTCTCCTGGGCGGGGAGAGCAACGGAGCCAAGCTGGTGGCGGCGGTGGGCAAGAGCGGCCTGGAGAAGGGCATCCGGGCCGGGGACATCATCAAGGCCGCGGCCAGGCTGGTGGGCGGTGGAGGAGGGGGCAAGCCGGAGATGGCTCAGGGTGGCGGTCCCAACGCCGCCGGACTGGCTGAGGCCCTCAAGGCCGGCCTGGATACGGTGAAGGCCCGGGCCTGAGGACCCCGGGCAATCGGCCCCCTATTTTTTCTCTGCCCCGGCTGGCGCCCTGATCTATTTTCCATCCCTGTACCCCTGGCCAGCGCCAGGAATATCATCTTGAAACGCCAAAAATTGGGTCAGATATTTGCATGCGGCGGGAGGGAGGAGCATTGGATATCACCATCGGCGAAGAGCAATCTTTTCAGCTCCTGCCCAGGTTCACCCTGGAGCAGGCAAGGGAGAAGGCCTGGGACAGGAAGCTGTCCGTCTTCAGCAGCGGCCTTTCCGGCTTCATTTCACGACCAAAACCTGAAGAGGTCCAGATATCTTACATCGAGTACCGTTACGAGCCCTTCTGGCACGTCTCCTGCATGTCCCATTACGAGTACGAGCGGGTCCGCAACTACGCGGTGCCTGTGGCCTCCCCGGGCATACAGCGGGTGACCATTGAGGGCCGGGACTACCCGGTGGCCGACCGGCCGCCCCACTTCAACATCACCGGCACCGAGCACTGGCTGGAGGAGTCGGAGGCAGACGTGATCTTCGACGCGGTCAGCGAGCAGCAGCGAGACTGGAAGGGCTACCTGGACTACGACCGGGCCAGGTTGGAGGACCTGTCCTCCTTCGCCCCGGAGGGAAGCGTGGTGGTTCCCCCGGAGATGCGGGCCAGCGCGGCGGTGAGAAAGATATTCACCTCCCTGCTGCGGCCCATCCAGGCGGACAACATCATCCAGGAGCAGGTGGAGGTGAAGCTGGTTAACCTCTATTTCCGGCCGGTCTATGCCTTCGAGTACAGGTGGGAGACGAAGGGCAAGACGGCGGTGGTGGAGCTGGACGGCCTGACCGGGGAGATGAAGAGCAGCAACGTGACCCTCCGCCAGCAGTTCGAGAGGGTGATGACCAGAAAGGTGCTCTTCGACCTGGGGGTGGACGCCGTGGACCTCATCGTTCCCGGGGGAGGGATGGCGGTCAAGCTGGCCAGGGCGGTGGTGGACAGCCGCCAGCCGCCTGAGCAGAGCAAGTAGCGGCCGGGAGATCAAACCAGGCGGATCGGAGAAGAGGCACTGAGGGAAGGAGCATCCAGGAAAGCATATCGAGAAAGGCGTATCAAGGGATTGCGTATCCAGTAAGGCGTATCGAGGGATGGCCATATCAGGGGACGGCCAGGGTCCTGGAGTGGGGAAATTAATGTCTGCCGGCGGCCTGCCCCGGCCGCCCTCTGAGCTTTTTGAATTTTGGATTTTTTTTTATTTTTCTCAGATCTCATCGTCCCGACGGGAAATGGGAGGTGACGGCGTCCTGCACCTCGTCCAGCCAGGCGCTCCTCTCCTCAGGCGTGCTGGTCACCACCACGGAGAAGACCTTTCTGTAGAACCGTCTCACCCCGCACAGGTCGAAGATGCAGCTCCTCCACTCCCGCTCCAGGGGGTCGCCGAAGGCCTGCATCTCTCGAGCCGGGGGAGTGTTGGAGGTGTTGAAGACCAGGGCCGCCCGGGCCTGCAGGAGGCCGCAGGGCACGCCCTCTCCGCCGTCCCCCTCCAGGAACTGGTAGGCCACTCCGGCCCGGAGCACCCGGTCCACCCAGCCCTTGAGGATGGCCGGCGGCTGGCCCCAC
>JAAEEW010000156.1 GCA_013415595.1 Methanosarcinales archaeon
CAGAGCCGCCACGTCGGGGAGGATGTCTCCGTTGAGGACCAGGAAGTGCTTCTCGGCCAGTGGCTCTGCTGACTGCAGGGCGTGGCCGGTTCCCAGTTGCTCTTCCTGTACCGCATACTCGATGCGCACCCCCAGGGCGGTGCCGTCTATGAAATGGCGGCGGACGTGCTCCTGGCCATAGCCCACCACGAAGACGAACCGGAAGACGCCGGCATCCCGGGCCCGCAAGACTATCTCTTCAAGAAGCGGCACGCCGGCCACGGGGAGCATGACCTTGGGCCTCCCGGCAGTAAGAGGCCTCATCCTGGAACCCTCGCCTGCGGCGAGGACGATTGCCTGCATGTTGAAAACACCTGGACTTTCTTAGGGCCAGGAAGGGGGCTCTTGGCCCTGATCAGTTGAGGGTGAAGGGGTCAAGCCATAAAAAAGCTTTGAAAGGAAGGACAAAGGATTGAGGGGGAGAAAGGATTATAGAGTTATACATAGTACCTATGTGCATGATAGAGGAGTTTCGCCGGTACTGTGCGCTTCAGCGAGACCAAAAATCCCTGGCCACCCTGCTGATTTACCTGAAACGAAACGGGGGGTGGGTGCAGCTCAACCGCCTGTGGAAGGAGCTGGGCCCGGCGGCGGGAGGGCCCTTTTGGAACCAGACCACCCTCATCAACAAGCTGAAGAAGCTGGAGAAGATGGAGGTGATATCGGTGGACCGGCGGGTCCTGCCATCCTCCCGGGCGGGCGACAAGAAAAAGACCAACACCTTCTGCAAGCTCGACCCCGCCTGCTCGCTATCCCCCCACATCTTCTCCATGCTCCAGGTCAGGAAAGAGGAGGGGGACAGGTTCTCCTCCAACCTGGTGGACCGGCCCCTGGACCGGCTGCTGGCGAGTGCCGAGAAGGCCGCCCAGGGAATAGATCCCCTGGTGGAGAGGGAGCTGGAGGTGGCCCTGGAGCTGCTGGGGGAGGTATTCAACGTGGATCGGGAGGAGGCCAGGACCATGATCCAGGATAGGCTGTCCGGTCGGGGCCTGGTCTCCCCGGATTAGGCTCTTTCACCAGCCCCGGCGCTGCCGGTAAAGCCGCAGCATCTCCTCCACAGTCTCTGGATCCACCATTCCCAGGGTGGATACGGTCTCGTAGAACCGGCGGGGGACGCGCTGCCTGGCCAGGTCGAAGCCCTCCCGCACCTTAAAGCGGTACTTCTCCTGGAATATCCGCCGGCCCAGGACATCCAGCTCTTCCCTGGTCTTGTTGATCCCCACCGAAGCCAGGGCGTCCACTATGTTCTCCTCGTTGTAGACTCCCCGGGCGAACAGGCAGCCCACCAGGGAGTTGAAGACCCCCCGGCTGTCGTCCTCCTTGATGATCTGGTCCACCATGGCCGAAGGAGCAAGCTGCTTCTTGGCCGCCTTCTGATCGATGCTGTAGCCGGCGTTGTCCAGGTGGGAGTGGCGCACCCCCACCGTCTGGCCCACGATGGAGGCCGGGCCGGTATGGTAGCCGGCCACCTCATTTCCTCCCAGGGACATGGCGAAGTCCTGGCCGCCGTACTTCTGGGAGGGATAATCCACCCCCCTGGCCAGGGCGGAGTAGAAGTCGTTGGGCCTTTTGACGATGTTCTCCAGGGCCTTGATGTACCCCTTGACGTTGTTCCACTGCAGCGGCACCCCCAACGTCTCCTGGGGGGTGATCAGGTCCCGCTCGTAGGCCTCGGTGGCCCAGCCCAGGACCACCCCGGCGCTGATGGCGTCCAGTCCCCAGCGCTCGCAGGACTCGATCAGCTCCAGCAGGCCTTCAGGAGTCTTCACCCCCAAGTTGGATCCCAGGGAGTAGATCAGCTCGAAGTCGTAGGATACCTTCCTCACCTCGAACTCGTGGTGCTCGGTGAAGGCGGTCTTCAGCATGCCGATGTGGATGCAGCCGATGGGACAGTGGGCGCAGGAGACCCGGCGGATCAGGTAGTGGTCGGCCAGGGTCTCTCCGCTGATGTTCTCCGCCTCGGAGAAGCTGGTGCTCTGGAAGTTGCGGGTGGGCAGGCCCTTGAGCTGGTTGAGGACGTTGATGTTGATGGGCGTGCCGATGTCGTGGTACTTGTCCATGGCGTCGGTCTGCACCACCATGTTGTAGATGCGGTTGTAGACCTCCCGGTAGCGCCTGGACTCGGGGACGGCCACGTCCTCCGTCCCGGAGATGACCAGTGCCTTCAGGTTCTTGCTGCCGAAGGCCGCTCCCAGACCCAGGCGGCCGAAGTGGCGGTAGGTGTCCACCACCACCCCGGCGTAGGGTATCAGGTTCTCCCCGGCCGGACCGATGCGAATGATGCTCCTTCGCCCCACCCCCTTCTCCCGGTCCCGGAGGATGACCCCGGTGCGCATGGCGTTGATTCCCCACACCGAGGTGGCGTCCCTGATCTTCACCTCGTCGTCCCGGATGGAGATGTAGGACGGCCTCTGTGCCCGGCCCCGGATGACGATGGACTCGTGTCCGGCAAAGCGCATGGCCATGGCCAGCCGGCCGCCGGCATAGCTCTCCCCCAGCTCTCCGGTGAGGGGGGACTTGAACTGGGCCACCGTCTTGGTCATCACCGGATACATGGCTGACAGAGGACCGATGCTGAAAATGATGGGGGCCTGGGGGGAGAGGGGATCCGCGCCCGGCGGACACTCCTCCAGCAGAAGCTGGGTGGCCACCCCGGTTCCGCCCAGCCATTCCTCGAACAGCCCGTCCCGCTGCTCAAACCAGCTCTCACCAGTGGTGAGATCGATGTAAAGTACTCGTCTCAGCATTGCCGTCTACCTCCCCACTCAGGACTCCACCGTCTCCAGCTCCAGGACGTCGTGGGGGCAGAAGGCCACGCAAGCCCCGCAGTGCTTGCACTTGACCGCTTTCTTGTCGCCGTCCAGATGGATGGCCCCCACCAGACAGGCGTCGGCACACTGGCCGCAGCCCACGCACAGGTCCCGGTTGAACTTCACCCTCTCCCCGGGCTCCTTGGTCAGGGCTCCGGTGGGGCAGACTCGAACGCAGGCCGGATCGTCGCAGCCGTGGCATACCACCACCACGAAGTCCCCCTCGATGCCCCCCTGGGTCTGGACCTGGATGGCCGAGCGCTCCAGGGATGCCCGGCCGGTGTTGATCCTGCTGCAGGCGAACATGCACCCCAGACAGCCGATGCACCTCTCCGGATGGGCAACCTTCAACCTGCGCCTCTTCCTGGGCTTCTTCGCCGGGGCCGCACTCTCTGGCCCCGCCCCGGCAGCTGGCTCTGGTCCGACCCCCTGCAAGCCAGCTCCACTTCCCAGGTCGGCATTATCTTCCATAGTTTCTGACATCAAACCAACAGGCTTCAACCTGCCTCGCCAAATTTATTCAACCGCCGTTCCCAAATCCTATACCAGCCAGAGGCAATCTGCCGAAAAAATCTATTTGAGCCTCATTACATTTGGTTTCTTCGGTTTTATCTACTCTATGCTTCAGCCTGCGATGGAGGGCGGGGCCGGACCCGGCCGCCGGAGGAGGGCCCGGGCGTCCCGGGACGGCAGGGGCAAGAGGAAGGCTGAAGGAATGTGGGACGGCCGCAAAAAAAAACCGGCCATGGGGGGACTAGCGGGAGGTTGAATAAAACGAGACTCATAAAAACGATAGAGCGATGCTCCCCTGGACCAGGGAGCCGGCCCCGGAGGTCAGGCAGAGCCGGAGGGAGCCGCTCTGGACTGGAATTTCGGCCAGCTCCAGAGAAGCGCCCCTTCCGATCCTGCGGGCGATTGGGCGGTATCGACGCTCCCTAATCCGTATCCTCGAACCGGTCCTTGAGCTTGTTCATGACGTGGGGCAGGGTGGTGTACTCCATGTCCTCCATGGGCAGCCGGTGAGGCTCGAAGGGGCCGTGGGCCCTCATGTAATCGGTTATCTCCAGCACCCTCTTCCTGGTCAGGTCGAAGGCGATGTCCTTGAACAGGTCCACCGGGCCTATCAGCTTGCCGTCTGCAAGCTGGAATCCGGCGGCAATGGCCCGGGGCGGGCCGTCAAACCGGGTGGGGTGAGCGGTATCGAAGGAGCAGGGCATGAGTGGGCCGTTGTGAGACCCGCGCATCCATCCCGAGACCAGATGTCCGAGGGAGAAGGGCTCCAGAACCTCACCCAGGGCGGGCAGGCCGGACTGGGCGCGAACCAGGGCCACCGGGTCGTCCTTGCCCACGTAAGTGCCCGCCGTCTGGTACAGCTTCTCGGTGCTGATCACAGCCACCGGCTCTTCCACAGGCAGCTTTCCCGGCTTGGGATAGACCCTCTTTATGACGTAGCGGCTCTTGGCGCCGATGAGGGCCAGGATGTCGTACATCTCCTCCGGGCTGGACATGAGGACCTTCTTGTGCTCCATGATGTCCCAGACCTCGAAAATGAACCCGTGGTGCAGGCTGGGATCGATTACCAGGCCTGCGGTGTTGAAGGGATCGGCGAACATCTTGAAGATGGGCAGGTTGAAGGCTCCTGGCTCGGTCTTATCCATCATGAAGGCCACCAGCGGCTCTGCGATGCGCTCTGTAAACTCCATCTCGGCCACGCCAGGACCCATGCCCCTGATGTTACCGCAGAAGGCGTCGCACAGCAGATCCTGACCTGCTCCGTAGAGCTTCAGCTCCTTGGCCTTTTCCGTGGCCTTCTCGAAGGCCTCCCAGGCTAGCCCGTGGATCTCGGCCTCATCCACGCCCCTGGTGTGGGTCATGATGAGCTCTATGTCATCTCCACAGGCCAGCACATTAAAGTCCACCAGCGTTCCCGAGGACTTGGCCGCTCCCAGAACCTCTTCTGCCGTCGCCACCAGGGCAGGGTGTACCGTGGCATGGCCCGGCCATCCGCCGCAATCTGCTTTTATCAGGCTAACTGTGATTTTGGACATTGTGATACCTTCAGTCATCCTGGCCAGGGCCCACCCTGACCTTCTTGCCCAGGAGTTGGCCCAACAGATACAAAAGAATTCCCCTTTCCCGCCGCCAGGACTCACAGCCAGACGAGATTACATTTTAGGAAGGGGGCGGTAAAATCTAAAAAAAATAAAGATATTCACCGGTTATGAGGCGGCAGGGGGGGACAGGGGGGAGGGGACGGTCGCGGAGCCCGG
>JAAEEW010000019.1 GCA_013415595.1 Methanosarcinales archaeon
GAGCTGACGTCGAGGTCTTCTATGTGAGAAAGCTGAAGATTGGTCCGTGCAACGGCGACATGAGCTGCTGGTTCAAGAATCCGGGCGTCTGCGGACAGGACGACGACATGCAGATGCTCTACCCCAAGTTCCGGGAGGCTGACGTCATCGTCTGGGCCTCGCCGGTTTATTACTCCGGAGTCACCGGTCCCCTCAAGAACCTGATGGACCGGCAGCTCCCCCTGCACATCTTTGGCGAGCGGGAGGCAAAGAGGCAAAAGATCGTCCTGATCTCCAGCTGCAGCGCCTGGACCATCAGCGCCTTTGATCCCCTCCTGGCCCAGATGAAGGCGATATACGCCAGGCCGGACGGAAGCTCGGATCTCGCCGGGGCGCTGCTCCGGCCGGCGGCGGAGGCCATGCGGGAGATGACCGGGGCCGGTGGAGACGGGCCGGTGGAAGGCATCCTCAGGGCGGCCAGGGAAGCCGGCCGGCAGATGGCGAAGGAGGGCCGGATATCCGAAGAGCTGCAAAGGGATGTCAGCAGGGATATGATGTCCGAGGAGGAGTACAACCAGGCCGCCAGGGAGATGATCGACCAGCTCAGGGAGTCGCTGAAAAAGCAGGGTTCGTGAAGGGGCAGGAGGCCTCTTACAATTTTTGGGGGATGATTCTCATGAGAACGGAAAAAGCGCTGGAGAATAGGAGGATGAATGCCCGGGCCTGAAAGGCGAGACTTCGACAAAGACGCCCCCACCTGGGACCAGGAGCCAAAGCGACTCAAGCTGGCCCGGGACGTGGGAAGCGCCATCCTGCAGGTGGTGGGCGATCCCTCCGGCATGGACGTGCTGGACTTCGGGTGCGGCACGGGGCTTCTCACCCTGCAGCTCCAGCCCCGGGTGCGGTCCATCACCGGCGCCGACAGCTCCCGGGGGATGCTGGACGTCCTGAAGGGAAAGGTGGAGGGCCAGGGCCTCTCCAACATGAGGCTGCTGCACCTGGATCACGAGAGCAGGGAGGCCCTGCAGGGGCCCTACCATCTGATCGTGAGCAACATGACCCTGCACCACATCCCGGACTTCAGGACCCTTCTGGCCCTCTTTTTCAAGATCCTGGCCCCGGGAGGACGGCTGTGTCTATCCGATCTGGACCCGGAGGATGGCCGGTTTCACGAGAGCGACGTGGGAGTCTTTCACCAGGGATTCGACCGGGAGGCTCTGGCCGGGGAGTTCGCCCGGGCGGGATTCGAGGATGTCAGGCACCTGACGGCAGCGGAGATGATCAAGACGGACGCCACCGGCCAGATGAGCCGGTTCTCCATATTCTTGATCACCGGGCAAAAAGAGATGAAATGAGAAAACACGAAATAAAATATAAATTAAAAAATTAATTAGAAAAAGAATTAAAAAATGCTAAATAAAAAGAGACGAGGAAGAGCCAGAGGTTCCCTTTTCCCCCTGGAAGATCTCCCCGTCAGCGACCGTGGGCCCGGGCGAAGTCCATGGCCCAGTAGGTGATTATCATATCCGCCCCGGCCCGCTTGATGGAGGTCAGGGCCTCCAGCATGGCGGCGTTCCCGTCCAGCCACCCCTTATCAGCCGCGGCCATGATCATGCTGTACTCCCCGGAGACGTGGTAGGCGGCGGTGGGCAGGCCGAACCGGTCCTTCACCAGGCGCAGCACGTCCAGGTAGGGCATGGCCGGCTTCACCATCACCATGTCCGCGCCCTCCTCCACGTCCAGCTGCACCTCCCAAAGGGCCTCGTTCACGTTGGCCGGGTTCATCTGGTATCCCCGGCGGTCACCGAAGGCGAAGCCGGACTCGGCCGCCTCCCGGAAGGGGCCGTAGAAGGCGGAGGCGTACTTGGCGGCGTAAGACAGAATGGAGGTTTCGTCGAAGCCCTCCACGTCCAGAGCCTCCCGGATGGCCCCCACCATGTGGTCCATCATGCCGCTCGGGGCCACCACGTCCGCCCCCGCCTCCGCCTGGCTCACCGCCACCTCCCCCAGGACGGGAAGGGTCTCGTCGTTGAGGATCTCCTGGCCCCGGATCAGGCCGCAGTGGCCGTGGCTGGTGTACTCGCATAGACACAGATCGGTGATCACCACCAGTCCGGTGGAGTCCTTGACCGCCCTTACCGCCTTCTGGATCACGCCGTCCGGATCGCTGGCCTGAGACCCGATCTCATCCTTGTGGGCCGGCAGGCCGAAGAGGAGCACGGCCGGAATTCCCAGGTCCTCCACCCGGCCGGCCTCCTCCGCCAGGCTGGATAGGCTCTGCCTCATCTGGCCGGGCATGGCCTCGATGGCCACCGGGGCCTCGATCCGCTCGTCCACGAAGATGGGCATGATCATGTCCCTGGTCGAGAGCCTGGTCTCGGCCACCATCTCCCTCAGTCCAGGCCTTCTAAGCCGTCTCATCCTTCTCAAATTCATCATCCCCCAGCCGGAAGAGCAACTCTGCCGACTTCAATATGGCCAGATCATTCTCCTCTGACGCCCTCTTCAGGACCTTGGTGGGCTCGGCGAAGATCTTGTTCACGATGGAGTGGCTCATGTCCATCAGCACCTTCTGCTCGATCTCCCCCAGGGTGTGGTAGGCGCTGAGCTTGCTCATGGCCCGCTTCACCTCCTGCTCCTTGATCTCCCGGGCCTGGGAGTAGAGCCTGGCCAGGAGCTCCTCCGCCTGCCGCCTCTTGTACTTGGCGTCCAGCAGCCGCAGCTCCTCTTCGATGATAGCCGCCACCCGGTCCACCTCAGCCATGCGAAGCCTCATATTCTCGTCGCTGATGTCCCTCAAGCTGTCGATGTTGAGCAGGTCCACCCCGGGGACCTCTCCTGCCGACTCCTCCACGTCCCTGGGGTTGGCGATGTCGATGAGCAGGAGCTTATTCTCCCGGCCCTCCATGATCTTCTCCAGGTCGGACTTGAGCAGGATGTAGTGGGGCGCGGAGGTGGCGCTTATCACCAGGTCTGCTCTATGGATGCGGTCCTTCATCTCCTCGTAGGGAACGGCCACCCCGCCCAGACAGGCGGCCACGGATAGGGCGGTGCCAAAGGTACGGTTGGTGACCATCAGAGAGCCGATCCCCTTGGAGATCAGCGCCCGGGAGATCAGCTCGCCCGTCTCCCCTGCCCCGATAACCAGGACGCACTTGTTCTCCAGCCCCCCCAGGATCTCCTCGGCCAGGTCCACGGCCGCGGAGCCTACGGAGACCGATCGCTCGTTGATCCGGGTCTCCTTGCGCACCCTCTTGCCTACAGATATGGCCTTCTTGAAGGCGGTGTCCAGCATCCACCCGGTGCGTCCGGCCTTCTTGGCCATGAGGTACAGGTCTTTCATCTGCCCCAGGATCTGGTCCTCGCCGATGATCATGGACTCCAGGCCGGAGGCCAGGCGGAGGAGGTGAGTAAGCGACTCTTCCTGATTATGAAAATCGATTATCCGGGAGGAGACCCGGGCCTTCTTGGCCAGGTCGAAGAGGACCTTCTCCCCCCGGGGGGAGACCA
>JAAEEW010000157.1 GCA_013415595.1 Methanosarcinales archaeon
ATTGGCCCTCGATGTATTTCCTTCAGACCCAATCAATTTCTGAACTGCAGGCAAAGCAAAGGCATTTTAGCCTGAAATACAATACAAATAATCATTACATGGTGGTAACGATGTCCTATTATAAAACAAAACATATCCAGATGGCCGTAGCCGTCCTGATCCTCCTGGCTGCCATTCAGCTGACGCCGTCCCTGGCCCGGGCTCAGGAGCCTCTCTCCCACACCTGGTACGTGGACGCCGGCACAGGCAACGACCGCACAGGGGCCGGGACCTCTGCCAGCCCCTTCAAGACCATCACCCACGCCCTGTCCGTCTCCTCCAGCCGGGACACGGTCCGGGTGCGCCGGGGCGTTTATGATGCGGCCAACGGCGAGACCTTCCCCATCCGCCTGAAGCGGGGAGTGCGGCTGGAGGGAATCCCGGTCCCCATCATCAACGGCCAGCTCTTGCCGATCATCCGGGGCGGTGCTCCTTACTCCATCCCCTCCTCCGACCGGGGTCGCTACGTCACCATCCTGGGAGCTGACAGTGCCACCATCTCCCGCTTCCGGCTGGATTCGGTCAACAGCCCCGGGGCGCCGCCAGGCGGAAAGGACGGCACCTCCATCCTCTGCGACTCCACCTCGCCCACCATCACTAAGAACGTCTTCGCCGGAGAGGGACATGCCGGGATCACCACTCTGGGCACGGCTCACCCCCTGATCGAGGATAACAGGTTCCCCCGCTCCACCAACTGGGGAATCACCGCCTACGGGCAGAGCTATCCTTCCGTTCTGTCCAACTCCTTCACCGGGATTAACGGGATGGACTGCTCAGACGATTCTCACCCCACCATCCAGGACAACCGGATCTCCTGCTGGGCTCCAGGGGAGACCACCTCCACGGGGCTGAGCACCAAAGGCCAGTCCAATCCCACCATCCAGGGCAACCAGATCATCGCCAACAAGGAATACGGGATAGTGGTGCGCATGGACTCCACCCCCATGATCCAGGACAACCAGATCACCGACAACCCCACCGGTATTCTCATCGCCGCCGGTAGCCCCCGCCCGGACCTGGGCGGTGGCGGGAGGAGCCTTGGCAACAACACCTTCGAGAACACTGACTGGGACGTCCAGAACTGGAGTCCGACGGCCATAATGGCCAGGAACAACCACTGGTCCAGCTCTCCCTGCTGTGAGCACATCGACTCCGGAGACATATTCGACGACGACGAAAACTCGCTTTACGGGAGGGTGGACTACGGGCCCTGCGTGATGTGCGTCGCCCGGCTGCCCTCCTCTGCCGTCATTCGTCCCTTCAAATCCAGATGACCAGGCCTTCAGAACCGACGGATTCGGCTCCCGGGATTGCCTGCCCGGCCTGCAGCGGCACGGGCAGGACCGTTTCCTGGAGGGCGGTGTGCACTGAGCTGGTGGCGGGGGAGAAGATCTGTCCCCGGTGCCATGGCCGGGGACTCATCGCCTGCCCGCCGGAGGATTCCCCGGGGGACGGCGCCGCCTCCTGGGGCCGAAGAGCAGGGTAGACAGTCCTGGCGGAGTCACTGGCAAAGGCCCTGGCGGAGGGGCTGAAAGATCGGGTCTTGCCCTTCTCTATTCTCTATTTCCTATTCGGTTCCCCTTCCAGCACGAGGGGTTGGGTGGCGAGGGCGTTTCGACACCGGCCTCGACACTGGCCTATGGACCTCAGGCCTGCCCCGAGGATAAGATTCGCAGGTCTGAGCTCTTTTGGACAGCTCTGGCTTTAGCAGTCGAAGACGCCGCTCTCTTCTTCCTTGGCCAAGCTGAGCGGGCCCAGGATATTGTCTCCAGGGAATTCAGCCTCCGGCCATTATTCCTGCTTTATACCGAAACCTTTATAATCGATGAACGTCTTATTCTATTTCGGCAAAAGCCGAATAGCCATTTCTCTCCCTCCATTCCCTCCTACATCCTGAGACTTTTGCCCCTCCTTTCAAAATCCCGAAAATCAAAAGCATCTGAGCGGCAGCTGCAGGCTGCGATCGCTATCCTCTGCTCTCCTCATCCTCCTCGGGTCTCCCCCCGCCTCCCTGGGTGCCTCCGAAAAGAAATTGATGATGCCAGGGGCCTTTCAGGGGGTGACCCACGATCCCTGGCGAAAGACTCGCAACGAAGAGCTGCCTCTAAGAAACTCCTGGGTCCTGGTCCAGTTCTTCTGGAAACGGTCCCAGCTCTGGAACATCTCCAAGTTGAAGCGCATCTCAGAGGTCAGGGGCCCGATGGTGGGCATGACGGGCTGCGGTCTGGTGAACAGGGATCCCTCGAAGGGAAATCCGGTGTAACCCTCGCCCCATGTCAAAAATTTCTCTCCGAAGTAGGGGTAGTAGGGGCTCTCAAACCGCTGTCGCTCTATTCTGATGGCATCCTGGCTTTGACGGTAATGGTTTGTCCCCCAGTCGAAGAACTCCTCTCCGAAATAGGGGTAGTACTGGCTCTCGAGGGCCCTCTCTTCCTCCGGGGATATGTACGGCGAGAAGAACGGATCTGTGAAATGAGTCCGGAGGTCGCTGAAATAGGGGCTTGCCCCCGTGCCCAGCACAGAGTTGTCGTACCAGCCTTCTCCTCCTGCCATTCCCATGGACAGGGCCAGGAGCAGGATTATATTCGCTAATCTATCCAAACTGATAACCTCCCCACAGGCCACTGGCCATCAAGAAATATAAATCTATCCTGCTGCTGGTTGGCCCTCCCGTCAGCAATTTTATGGTGGGGCGACTTTCTTCTCCCTCCAGGCGCATTTTCATGGCCTTCATCCAGGCCCGGGCAGCCGCTGGTGTCCATGACGGCATAAACGGGGGCGGAGATGCCGCACACGTTGAAGCATCTGCTCTCGTCACCCAACAGGATCTTATACCTGGGGCTGATTGTGCCTCGTCCATTAAAAATTTCGAGGTTAGATAGTCGATGAAGGGCATTGTAATGCTGCTGATAATCGGAATTGCCCTGCTGGGCATGGCCAGCGCAGTTCCAGGAAATGCAAATGGTAACGGAGCAGGAAACGGGGTCGGCGATGATTTTGTGCCTCCGGGGCAAGGTGGAGAATCCCCCGGCCAGAGCGTGGACTGGATTCCACCCGGCATGGATGAAGAGTTCGTTCCTCCCGGTCAGGATGTGGACTGGATTTCACCCGGTATGGATGAAGAGTTCGTTCCCCCCGGCCAGAGCGTGGACTGGATTCCACCCGGTATGGATGAAGAGTTCGTTTCCCCCGGCCAGGATGTGGACTGGCTGCCACCTGGTTTGGATGAGGATTTCGTTCCCCCTGGTCAGGGCGTGGACTGGCTCCCAGGTGACCTCTAATTCTCTTTTTCCCAGGTGAGGCCGGATCTCTTCTCTGCCCCCTGGGCAAATTTTTCTGCAGACGCTCCTTTCAGCATGATCCGCTCCGTCATTGGCGGCTGGATTCAACCGAATGAATCACCTCCAGCCTGCAAGGTCCCCCCCCCCATTCTGCCGCGTCCCTGCCGTCCAGCAGCTCCCTCCTCCCGGGACTAATTTAAATATAATTTATGTATTCCTCCGCACCATAGCGTTTTTATACCTTGGCCAGCCGTTGACATCAGGAGAGTGGTCTCCATTGAGGATCATGCTTTTGCTCTGCCTGCTCTGCCTGCCGTGGCTGGGCCTGGCCGGCGCCTCGCCGGATGAGTTCGTGGGAAACGTAACGGAGGTCAAGGACGGGGACTCTATCGTGGTGGAGGGCATGGGTGCGGTTCGAATGGCGGACATCGACTGCCATCAGCTTCCCTCGCCGGAGGGAGTGGCCTCCCGGGACTTCACCGTCTCCTGGCTGCAGGGAAAGAGGGTCTTTCTGGACATCGACGACATGGGCTCCAGATGCCCATCGGGCTGCCGGATCTGCGTGGTCTACGTGGAAAATCCCGACGGGACCATCAATCCCATCTGCTTCAACCGCATGCTGGTGGACGCCGGCCACGCCGTGCTGCACGACCGGGCCAACGAGTGGGATCCCAGCCTGTGGTGGCAACTGCCGGAAAGCTAGCAGTAGTGCAGGTCCATCTCTGTGCAGGGCCATCCATCAATAACAAATCTCTTGCCAATCTGTTCGCAGTTATTTTAAATCACATGAGGTAGAAGACCAATTGGAAGGCCACGACATAAACGACATAAGGTCGTAGGCCGAATACTCATAACTGAAGGTCAAATCCAGGCTGTCGAGCCGAAAAAGAGTTTGGAGGTCGGGCATGTACATTCCAGTCATATTGGGCACCGCCCGGGAGGGCCGCCAGTCGGAGAAGGCGGCGAGGTTCATGCTGCAGGAGGCCCTGAAGGCCGGACTGGAGAGCGAGATCCTGGACGTCAGGGACTTTCGCACTCCGGCCACGGACAACACCGAGCAGATCCCCCAGGCCAGGGCCCTGGAGGAGAAGGTGAGCCGGGCGGACGGATTTGTCATCGTCTCCCCGGAGTACAACCGGGGCTATCCCGGGGAGCTGAAGATGATGCTGGACATGCTGTTCAAACAGTACGCCCACAAGCCGGTGGCCATCTGCGGCGTCTCCAGTGGGGTCTTTGGGGGCAGCAGGATGATCCAGCAGTTGAAGCTGGTGTGCGTGGGCCTGCACATGCTCCCCCTGGAGGACGCCATCTACTTCTCCAGGGTGCAGGATCTCTTCGACAGCTCCGGCCAGATAGTGAAGGATTCCTACTACCGGCAGGCCCAGAGATTGCTGAAGGAGCTGGCCTGGCACGGCGGGGCCTTGAAGGCAGCCCGGGAGGCCTCCCCGGGGAGCAGTCCCTGAAGGGCATCGAGGCTGCAATTTTTTGCAGCAATTTTATTGATTTGATTATCAATCGCGGGATCTGGATGGGCAAGGACCAAAGGCTTAATAGGAAATAATGGCATAAGTTAAAGTCAGCATTTTGAAGGTGACGTGAATGGCTGCTAAAAAATTTTATGTTCTTCCCGACCTGCCCTACGGGGCCGACCAGCTGGAGCCCTACATAACTGAAGGCCAGCTCAAGCTCCACCACGACAAACACCACATAGGGTATGTGAACGGAGCCAACGCCATCCTGGAGAAGCTGGACAAGGCCCGGAAGGAGGGCACAGACTTCGATGTCAAGTCCACTCTGAAGGAGCTGTCCTTCCACGTGGGCGGCCACATCCTCCACTCCCTGTTCTGGGGCAACATGGCCCCTGCCGGAAAGGGCGGCGGGGGAAGGCCGGTGGGCCTGCTGGCTGAGGAGATCGACCGGGAGTTTGGCTCCTTCGAGAACTTCAAGAAAGAGTTCACCAAAGCCGCCAACAGCGTGGAGGGATCGGGCTGGGCTGCCCTGACCTTCTGCCGGCAGACCAGCCGCCTAATGATCATGCAGGTGGAGAAGCACAACGTCAACGTCTACCCCATGTTTCGCATCTTTCTGGTCATAGACGTCTGGGAGCACGCCTACTACCTGGACTACAAGAACGAGAGGGGCAAGTTCGTGGACGCCTTCTGGAACATCGTCAACTGGGAGGAGGTCAACAGGAGGCTGGAGGAGCTGCTGAAGAGCTAGATTCAGCGGGCTTTCCCCCCTTTTCGGGACACACAGCCTGCCCGGCCCGGCTGGTCAGGCTGCAGCTAACTGCAGCCGGAATTTTATGGTGTGGCGGGCAGCCACGCCTTCTCTTCTCTCTCCTTTCTTCGTATCGGCAGCTTCCGCCCTCTTTCGTTCCTCTTTCGTTCCTCCTTCTCCCCTTCTCTCCACTTTCTTCCCGTCTCTCTTCTCCCCCATCCTCCGGGCATAATCACCCCCTGACGGCCCATGGCTCTTTGCAGGGCACGGTCTGCCAGGGTTTTGTCGGGGTCCACCAGGAAGCCCTGCAGATATGTGCCTCCCCGACCGGGATCAGATCCGATCATTCGCCATTCAGGATCTTTCTTTTTTACGAAAACTGTTATATGAAAACGGCTCCTACGATATGGTTGTCTGATGCGCTCGCCTGATGCAGGCCGGGGAGCGCAAAGAGAATGCAGCTATGGCCCGGGGAGCAAAACCCCCTCATCGAATCTGAGAATCAAGAAAATCCCACTGGCCGGCATGGGAATAGTCCCCGCTGCTCTCCGGCAGGACCCGGCCCTGATCATACCATTCACAGGAGTCAAGAACATGATTTATACCGTAACTCTGAATCCGGCCCTGGACCGCACCATCTGGGTGGACCGCATAAAAGAAGACGTCTCCAACCGCATAATCAAGGAGTTTCGATACGCCGGGGGAAAGAGCATCGACGTCTCCAAGGTGCTCAAGAACCTGGGGATAGACAACGTGGCCCTGGGATTCGTGGGCGGATTTCCGGGCCGGGAGCTGGAGGGAAGGCTGCTGAACGAGGGAATCATCAGCGACTTTATCCGGGTCTCCGGTGACACCAGGACCAACATCATCATCCACGAGCAGGAGACCGGCAAACAGATCGCCTTCAACGCCCGGGGCCCGGAGATCCAGCCCCACGAGCTGATGCAGCTCATCGACCAGATCGAGTCCCTCCGAAATCCCCAGTTCATCACCATCGGGGGAAGCCTGCCCCGGGGCCTGAC
>JAAEEW010000158.1 GCA_013415595.1 Methanosarcinales archaeon
GGAGGAGCCCATGCACATGGTCGCGTCTCCCACAATCGGCGAGATGGGTGCCCGGCCCCAGCCGCTCTTGATGGTGTTGATGTCGAAGCCCATGGTGAAGAGCTTGTGCAGTCCGGTCTCCACCACCCGGGCCGAGACCTGGACCATGCCGGCGATGGAGTCGGTGGGGGCCACGGCTATTCGCAGGTCGCCGGGATCTATGCCGCACTTCTCGGCGATATGGGCGGAGACGGCGGCGTCGGGAATCTTGTTGGACTCCAGGACTATGGAGCCCACGTCTGAGTACTCCTCAAAGCCGATGCGGTCGTAAAGCTCTCTGGTCTTCCTGGCCAGGGCCCGGGCCGGACCGCTGCCCATGGCGAAGTACTTGCCCACCTTGATCTGCCACATGGCGCACTGGGCGGCCATGCAGGAGACCGCGGGGTGGTCGGTGGCCACCTGCACGCCGGGGAGGGAGACGCCGTCTATCTCGAAGGGCGTGAGCTGGATGTCGGCCAGGTCGCCCATGCAGATGCGGCTCAGATATACACCCGCCCCAAACCCACCCTGGGCCTTCACCCCGGCGTCCACAACCACGGTCCCGTTCTCCAGCTCGACCACCTCTACCCCCAGGTCGTCGGAAAAGTCCAGCATCTCCTCAAACACTTCAAAGCCCATTTCGTTGATTCCCATCACAGGAGTTCACCCTGAGTCCTTCTGAAAGAGACTGTGAATATAAAAAATCCCCCCATCGAGATCCGCCCGTCCCGGAAGAGCCCCAGGAAGAGCCCCCGTGGAGCCCCTGGCATCCTCAAATCCATAGAGAAAAACAAAAAGAGAGAGATAGCTTTCGCCGCGGGGGATCTTGACCTTCCCAATCCCGAAATCCCGATTCCCAATCCCGGTTTCCAAGCCCGGTCCTAACAGGCTCCGGCCGCCGGGCACCGATAGCCTGTCTCCTGGCCGGCCCCTTCCCCACCGTCGAGGAGGCACCTGCCGGCGGCGGCCGGGCCTCTGCCCTGGCATCCACTGCCTTCCTTCAGCCGATCCTGGGATTTTATGCCGCTTTCGGCACAGATGCTCAGACATTCACTGGCCGTGCCGTTGGTCAGGTTGCAGGACGCGTTCTGGCCCAAGATGCAGCAGCCCCGGGCGGTGCAGTTGTCATAGTTCAGGCATCCGGGGTCGCAGCACTCCGTGCCGTTTCCCTCACCGGAGGGATCGGCGAGGCAGCAGCTCCGGGAATCACAGCCTGCCCCGCTGCCAGGGCAGTCCTGGCGGCCACAGCCGCTGCCGGCGCCAGGGGATGCTTCTCCCGGGGCGAAGGGACAGCTCGACTGCCCGGCGTCGCCGCCCACGCCAAAGGCCACTGCAGCACCAATTCCCGCCAGAATCAGAATCATTATCGCCATATCTGAGTGTCTCATTCTCCACCTTTCCGTGCTCTTATCAAACCTGATAGCTGCAGGGTGGTGCGGCCCGGTATTTATAGACAATTGTACACAATTTGCCAGTACAAAAGACGAAAAAATGATCTGTGAGCGGGGAGGGAAAGGGCAACGCCATCCAGAAAGCAAGGACGAGATCGCAAACCCAGGGCCAGGTCAGGCTGACTGGCCATAGAAAATCCAGATCTGGTACTCGCAGGTCCCGGTCAGGGAGAGACGGGAGCCCACGTAGCACACCGACTAGCTCCATAGACCAACATCAAAGGCGCTTCCTCTGCTCGCAGGGGGAGAGGAGGGACCTCCAGGGCTCAGGGCTCTGATGCCGGGATTCCAGGTACTCCCGGGTCTGCAGTTCCTGGTCGCCCATCTCTATGCTCCCCGCGTCAATTCCCTTATCAGATGATGGCCGGGAACTCCTCTTTTGACAGGGGTTTACGCCTCACCGTGCCCTCGGTCATCTGGTGGAGGGTCACGAACTGGGTGGAGTAGCGGATGCGGTCGGGCAGCTCCACGGTCTCGAAGACCAGGGGCCTGTCCACCTGGTAGTACTCCCGGTCGGAGACGAACTCCCCGGATTGGGGGTCCCAGCCGGTGCCGGCGGTGAAATACAGGTAGTAGCCACCGTCCTCCACCCCCTGGACGACAAAAGACTCGTTGGTCCGCAGGTAGACGGAGAAGACTGCAGTCCGGTCGAAGGTGGTCAGCACCCCCACCGCGTCCCTGTCCAGGCCGTTGGAGATGTGCAGCTCCCCCAGGCCCTGCCGGGTGCTGTTCTTGATGAAGGTCCCGGTCAGGGGCCTGTCTGCCCGGGCGCCCTGGCCGGCGGCCGGGGAGGGAGGGGGAGAGAGGGAAGAAGCGCAGCTCTCGCCCAGGTCCTCGTGCCAGGTCTGCAGGAGATGCAGAAAGCCGCTTTCGTCGCTGGCGTAGAGGGCGGGGCGGTTGTAGGTGAGGAGGAAGCTCCGGTTGGATGGAGCGAAAAAGACCACCGAGCGGGCCAGGTAGGGAATCTTGACCGTTTCGTAGGAGAGATTCCAGACTGCCGCCGGACGTCCGTCCACCGTGGTCGAGGATTTGTCCATCACCTCCAGGCTCTGTCGGGACGAATCTGCCTGCAGGTTGCCCACCGCCAGACCCAGCACGGCGTCTGGCTCCAGGCCATAGAGCTCTGAAGACCAGTCTATAGTCAGCGGGTGCAGGATGTTGGGAGCTTGGAAGGTGATATTCCCCCGGGAGAAGTCTCCACTCTCCTCTGCCAGGGCCCAGTCTGACGGATATTCGAAGGAGATGCACGAGCCGTTGTAGATGCTGTATCCCGGTTGCACAGGCTCTGCTGCCGGGGATGTCTGGCAGAGAAGGGCGATAAGCATTGCCCAAGCCAGGACATGGGCAAAAGGACGGGGAGCTAAGATTGCCATGGGAATCCCTCTTCAACAATGGAAATAACTTTGGAAATCCCTGGCTTTATCCCTTTCCCACCCCTTCTGGCCGCCGGGGAGAGGCCCCCGGCAGTTCAGTTCGGCAGTATGGTTTGAATGTTTGATTGGGAAGTTCGGTTTGGAAGTTTTGGCCCGGCAGGCCGTCAGACTGGAGGAGACCTTCGCCTCAGGAGCCGGTCTTCCTCCGCCAGCTCCAAAAGGCGCTTCCTTCTATCGCCATGTGCCTTTACTATTATTACTATGGCCAGGACGGCCGACCCCACAAAAAGGAGCAATCCCTCCAGGACCAGACGCATGATATCCCCGCCCATCCCCTGTCCCACGGCCAGGATGACCCGAGGACCGCTCTGGCCGTCCCGGCGGCTGGACTGCAGCAGGTAATCCCCGGGCTGATAGATCATAAACTCCATCATGGAGCGCCCGAAGCGGCCCCCCAGGGAGTAGCTGGTTGTGCCAGAGGCCGGATAGACAGGGATTTGCAGGCCGGTTGAGCTGCTGGTGAGCATAATTTCCAGGTCCGGGATCTCCTCTTCCTCCTGGCGGTCCCGGCCGTCGGCCACTCCCTGCTGCTCGTAGAATATGGTGTACAGGCCGGCCTCGCTGAGGCTCAGGTTAGCGCTGCCCGGGGCCTGCACCTGGACCAGCCCGGAGGTGAGGTCCTGTATCCCGGAGAACAGCAGGACGGCGAAGAGGAGGGGACCGGCCAGCAGGACCGCCAACGCCAGAAGGTAGCGGTTTATGGGGTGAGGAATTCCTGCCACTATTCCTCAGCTTCCAGGGTTCCCATCCCCGGTGCTCCTGTCCCCGGGGTTCCCGTCCCCGGGGTTCCCGTCCCTCTCCCTGACCCGGGCGTTGATGATCCGGTCCGACCTCAGCAGGGCCTGGTGGGTCTGGCCGTAGTGCTGTGCCGCCAGGCGCATGATGTCCTGGAAGCCGGCCAGATCGCCAGACTCCGCCCTCTCCGCCAGGCGCATGCACTCCCCGATGAAGACCTGGCGCACCCTGGTGGCCCGGGGATTTTGCTGAATGGAGGCGTAAAGCTCCGGGCTCTGGTCCAGGATGCGGCCCACGAAGTCCAGCATGATCTCGTAGACCGGGCTCATGAACCGGCGAGAGCGGGCAACGTCGAAGTCCAGGGCCCGCAGGGCGGACCCGATCCCGATGTAGGCGAAGTGGGTCAGGGCCTGGACCACTGCCATGATCTCGTCGTGCTCCTCCGCCGAGAGGACCTCGATGCTGGCCCCGTCGGCCTCGAAGATCTCCCGCAGCCGCACCAGCCAGGCCTGGCCCCGCCCCTTTGCCGGGGTGAGGATGATGGTCTGGCCCTCCAGCCGGGGCATGGTGGGGCCGAACATGGGATGGGTCCCCAGCACCTCCACCCCTGCCGGGGCGAAGGCATCCATGGCCCGCAGGGGCTCGGACTTGAGGGAGGTCACGTCCATCAGCAGCGAGCCGGGCTTCATGCGGGGGGCCAGGTCCCTGATCACCTCCACCGTGCGCTCGATGGGGACGCTGATCACCACCACATCGCTCTCTTCGACCGCCCTATCCAGGTCAGAGGCCCAGGCCACGCCCATGGACTCTGCCACCTGCACCTTTCCCGACGGCCCCCAGACCAGGACCACGAAGCCCCGGTCCCGGAAGTAGCGGGCAAACCAGGAACCGGTATCTCCGGTCCCCCCGACGATCAGCATGGTGGTCATTGGACCCTCCTCTCGGCCAGGGCAGACCTCACCGCCTGCTCCATGGCCCCCACCGGCGCCTCCCGGCCGGTCCAGATGGTGATGGCCAGGGCCCCCTGGTACACCAGCATCATCACCCCGTCTATAGCCCGGGCCCCGGCCCCCCTGGCGTCTGCAATCAGCTCCGTCTCCCGGTTGTAGACGATGTCGAAGACCGTCTGCTCCGGCCCCAACAGCTCTCCGGGAAAGAGCCTCGGATCTCCGGGCCGCATGCCTACCGACGTGGCGTTGACGATCAGATCTACCTTTGGCACCAGGTCCCTCAGCTCCTCCAGGGGGCAGGCCCGGCCGCCAAAGGCCCGGGCCAGTTCCCGGGCTCGCTCCAGGCTCCGGTTGGCGATGGTGAGCACGGCGCCCTCCCCTGCAAGCTGGTAGGCCAGGGCCCGGGCCGCCCCGCCGGCGCCGATCAGCAGGGCTCGGGAGCCCGGCACCTCAAATCCGGCCTCTCTGAGGGCCAGGGAAGCTCCCCGGCCGTCGGTGTTGTAGCCCCTTACGCCGCCGTCGAAGGATACCACGTTCACCGCCCCCATGGCCCGGGCGTCCTGGTCCGGCTCCAGGTATTCCAGGGCCCGCTCCTTCAGCGGTATGGTCAGATTTAGTCCTCCGAATCCCAGGGCCCGGGCCCCGGCGATGGCCGTGCCCAGGTCCGGGGGAGAGACTCTAAACGCATGATAGCAGGCTGAAAGGCCCAGAGCCCGGAAGGCGGCGCTGTGCATGGCCGGGGAGAGGCTGTGCTCCACAGGATCACCCAGGATGGCGTAGACCAACATGGTCTTTCCCTTCAGTTACGAGAAAAATTAAGTTTATCGCCACAGCGCGACCCAGATCAGGCCTCCCACCACACCGCCGAATAGGGTGGCCAGCAGGTTCACGCCATTGTTGCTTAGAATTCCCCGCTGCTGCAGGGTGGCCCCCAGCAGGCTGTCGAAGTTGGTCCCCAGAAATCCGCCCAGCAGGGATACGGGGACGCCTATCAACCCGGTGATGCCTGTGGCCAGGGCCAGAAGGCCGATGGCCAGCGATCCCAGGACCGCCGCCCCCTCCCCCAGATAGGTCACTCCGCCGTCCACCCCCGGGACCACCGGCTTCAAGGTGGTTATCATGCGCGGACCGGATTTGCTGGTCTGGCCGATCTCGCTGGCCAGGGTGTCGCCGTTGGCCGTGGCCACAGATCCCAGGAAGGCGAAGACGAAGAGCTCGCTTCCGTAAATGCCGTAGCAGATGGCCAGGGCCAGAGGGACCAGGCTGTTGCTGTAGACGTTCTTGTAGCCCCTCACCCCTCCCCGGGACTGGGCGATTCCCAGCTCCCGCTTGCGGGCGAACTTGTAGTGGGTGAACAGGCCGCCCATGAGGTAGAAGCAGAGCAGCAGCAGGAACCAGGAAAGTCCGGCATAGAGGACCACCAGGATGCAGATGATCACCTCGCTGATCACGGCGTCCACGTCCGCCGCCCGGGCCCAGTAGGCGCCAAGGCCCAGAGCCAGGGCGAAGGAGTAGAGGAGGACGATCCGGCCCAGCTCCGGCAGGGGATAGTCGAAGCTGAAGAGCCACATCACCATGCAGGTCCCAAAGGGCACGATGAAGTCCCGCTCCCGGGAGACGTGGTGCAGGAAGGCCCCGGAGAGACCCCCCAGCATGGAGAGCAGCAGGACCTTCTCCGGCAACAGTTCAGGGGAGGTCATGATGGCCACCGGATAGCCCAGGGCAATGGTGGTGGTGATGTAGATCATGCTCCCGTTCAGGCCGTCGAACCGGCGGGAGGCCATCTGGGCTAAGGTGGGGATGACGAAGGCGATGGCCACCACGTACATGGGCAGATCGAGGCCGGTGAAGCCCAGAGAGTAGCGCAGCAAGAGCAGCAGGGCCAGGGATATGGATAGGGTCCTGGTGGGAGCAAACAGGTAGTGGATGACCGCCAGGGGAATGATGGTGAAGACACCCATGACCGGGAGCAACAGAACCGTGAGCCCGGCCACTATTCTGGCGGCATCATCCTCTTTGATCATGCGCCGGGGAAGGAGGTTGATGGCAAAAATACTTTGCCACGAAACGCTCCCTGGATTATGTGCTCTATCGGTTCTACGAGAGGCTGCTGGAGAGGGATATATCCCGCTACCCCAGCCCCAGGTGTGTGGCCATAGTCCTCTCGGCCGGCGATCTGGAGGGCCGGGGGGTGGCCACGGTGAGAAAGCTGGTGGACTGGAGCCTGGCCGTGGGGGTGGAATGCCTGGCAGTGCACATCTCCCAGGACACCCCCGACATCCGCGACCGCCTGGCAGCGGAGCTGGCCCATGCCCCGGCCGAGGTGTGCCTGCACAGCGGCGACCAGGTCCTGACTCTGGGTGCGGGAGGGGGATTGGAGCTGGTGATATCTCTTGGATTTGGAGGTCGCCGGGAGGTCACGGATGCCATTCGCAGATTGTTGAAGGACGTGGAAGAGGGAAGGATCGGGCCGGAGGAGATCAGCGAGGATCTGATCGAGAAGAACCTGCGGTTCAGCCAGAGGCCGGATCTGGTCATCCGGGCGGGAGGTAAGCAGCTCAGCGATTTCATGATCTGGCAGGCTGCCTACTCCGAGCTTTACTTCACCGAGGTCAACTGGAGCTCCATGCGAAAGATCGACTTCCTGCGGGCGGTGAGGGACTACCAGAAACGGGAGCGGCGCTTCGGCCGCTAAATAGCCCTGGACCTCAGCGCTGCTGGGCCTTGAGGGAGGCCAGATCCCTGGAGGGGATCAGGCTCAGGTACTCTGCGGGCACTGGATCGGAGATCACGATGCTGTCGTTCACCCGCATCATTTTCACCCCGGCATCCTGGGCAGCGGCGGCTTCGATCTTGATCACCTTGGGATTGCTGGTGCGAAACGTCCCCACATGCCAGGCCTTCTCCGGGCCGGTGCTCAGGTGAACGTAGCGCTGGGTGGCGGAGCGAAGTCCGACCTCCAGGATCCGGGCCGCCTCCTCCTCCGCCGCGCCGTAGTAAAGCAAAGGCAGCTCGTTTCGGGGATGGTCCAGCTCCACGTCCACGGAATGGCCGTAGCGAGCCCTGATCTTGCCGTCCACTATCTCGTATCTCTGCTTGGGATCGGACTGGACGAGGGCCAGCAGGAGATTCTGGTTCGCCCAGCGGTGCCTGGTCTTAACCACATCTGCCAGGATGGCCAGATCCACCCAGCCCCGGGAGTTCATGGCCAGGCCCAGATCGTCCGGAAAGTGGCGCAGGGCTCCGGCAATGAGGCGTCCGAGCTGTTCCGTCTTGGCCTCGTCCAGCACCAGGGTGCCTTCGTCCCCGCATTCGCAACGATCTCCCCTGAAGAACCCGTGTTGTCGGCATCTCCTGATCATGACTATCTCCTCTCCACTGGAGACGAGGTAGTGATAGATATAGCTGACTCAAAAAGAGGGCCGTTTCCGGGACCAAAGACTCAAATATCTTCGATCTCGACAGATCACTATGCTGGACTCGGATGAGATCGATGAGCGGCTGCGTGAGATCATGACCCTGGGACTGGAAGGCGACGTTCATGCACAGGTGACGGAAACTCTGGAGATCATGAACAGGCGCGACGATCGGATAGCATCCGTCCTGGAAGAGCTTCTGGAAGAGGTAGACGAGCTCATCCGGCTGACGGAGCTGCTGGAAGAGGATGAGGAAGGTCTGGCCAGGTGAGGCCGTGTGTGCAAATTGCCGGACATTCAGGCCTGCTCCCCGGACTATCCCATCAACCTGACCAGGGTGGGAGTCACCGGAGTAAAGAAGCTGGTCAAGGTGGAGAGGGGAGGCGACGAGCGGGCCATAGTGCTCATCTCCACCTTTGAGGTATTCGTGGACCTGCCCTCAGACAGGAAGGGGGCCAACCTGTCCAGGAACTTCGAGGCCATCGACTCGGTCCTGGAGGAGGAGATATCCAGGCCGGTTTACGAGATCGAGGAGCTGTGCGGGAAAATAGCCTCACGGCTGCTGGCCCGGCACGAGTACGCCACCCGGGCGGAGGTGAAGATGAAGAGCGAGTACATCATTCGCCGCCAGACACCGGCCACCAGAGTGAACTGCCAGGAGGTGGTGGACATCTTCGCTGAGGCCTTCGCCAGGGCCGGCCCGAACGGATACCTGCGAAAGCTGGTGGGAGCGGAGGTGGTGGGCACCACTGCCTGCCCCTGCGCCCAGGAGATCATGAAGGACCAGATGCGCCATAAGCTGGAGGATCTGAGCCTGACCAGGGAGCAGATGGAGCAGGTGCTGGAGATGGCGCCGGTGGCCACCCACAACCAGCGGGGCCGGGGGATAATCTCCATCGAGGTTCAGAACCGCCGCTGCGTCCCCCTGGACAAGATCATTCGCATCATCGAGGCGTCCATGTCCTCCAAGGTCTACGGCCTCCTGAAGCGTCCCGACGAGGCCATGGTGGTGGCCAAGGCCCACAAAAATCCCAAGTTCGTGGAGGACTGCGTGCGGACCATGGCCCAGAAGGTGGTGGAGACGTTCAAGGACCTGCCCGACGAGGCGGTGGTCACCCTGAAGCAGATCAACGAAGAGAGCATCCACCGCCACAATGCCTTTGCCGAGAGGACGGCCAAGATGGGCGAGCTTCGCACCGAGCTGGCCAGCATGGACCGCCACAATTAATATGCGATGGCCAGAGGCAATAGGTTGCAGGTCAAATCTGTGAGCCAGGATCTTTCAGGTCCTGGCCAAATCCAGTGGCAGACGTGATAATCATGAATAAAATAGACGTGCTAGGCAACACCCTCCGATCCATGATCCAGGAGCGAGGCATTCTGGCCAGATGCGAGCTGCTTCAGAGGATATACGAGGCCGTTCGCGACGCCGACCTGGACGCCGGGGAGAGGGCGGAACTGGAGAAGCTGGTGGGAAAGCGTCTGGCTCCGGGAGTATTCGGCAACATCCTCAGCGGATCGCCGATCTTTCCCGACTTCCCCAGGCTGGACAGCTTCATGCAGATCCAGGGACGGGTCTTCCACTTCGCCCGCAGCGGGAATTACCAGAAGGAAGACTTCCAGAAGGCCTACAGCGATTTCCTGCAGTCCAGAGAGGAGCTGCTGGCCCTGGTGAGGGAGAACCTTTCAGACCTGCTGGAGGAGTTCCTGGAGAAAGCCGGCTACAGCCTGGTGGAGAAGGATTCCCGGGGGATGTTGTTCTCCAGCAAAGACGGCCGCAAGCTGACCGGCCTTATCTATCCCCGCATCGGCATGGTGGCCCTGGACCAGTGTCTGGAGTGCGCCGGCGAGCACCCGGAGGAGTGCGTGGTGGTGGTTCCCCACGAGGAGGGCCTCCCCCCCTTCGTCAAGTTCTACAGCGACCACGCCGATTCCTTCGAAGAGGAGGGAATCCAGGTGTGGGTGGCCAACATGGAGGAGGGCTCCATCGATCCCTTCATCGGCTTCACCACGGACATGGACATCTACTCCCAGTTCAAGAATCCCAAGCTGGCGGCCATGGTGAGGTCCACCTGGAAGAAATAAGCCGGATCGGAGCAGGCCAGAGCACACTTCCCGCCGCCCGGGAGGGAGATGGGAGACAAGCCTTAAGAGCCGACCCTGCCTTTGTGGATGCAAAGGAGGGAATTATGAGAATATTCTTGACAACCATCCTGGTCCTGCTCCTGACCGCCATGGCCGCCATGGCCGCCGGACCTCAGGGAATTCATGAACCGGGGACTGGACTGGCCAGCGCGAACGCCAGCACGAATGCCAGCATGAACGGCCAGGCCGGAGGAACGCCCGGTGCAAACGGCATTCACGAACCGGGAACCGGCATTGCAGAGCCCGAGGTAAAGGAGAGCCGCATTCCCGGCCAGGGACAGGATGCCGCCGAGAGCGAGGCTGAAAAGACATCCAGCACCCCGGGATTCGAGGCCACCCTGGCCCTGACCGGCATTGCCTGCGCGGCCCTGCTCATCCACCGATCCCGCTGAGATTGAAAGTTGAGAATGGAAAAGCAGGGAGATTGAAAAGATCAGCCAGGGGACGACATAGAGATAGAGGCCCGGGCATTGCGTTGCCCTGGGCGACTCGCCTGAAGGAAGATGGGCCGGCCAGGCTATGGCACGGCCTATCCTGTTTTTTTTCGGTGATAGTATTTGAAGCGAAATAATTTAGA
>JAAEEW010000159.1 GCA_013415595.1 Methanosarcinales archaeon
CGCCAACGCCGGCCACGCCCCGCCCTTCGTCATCGACTACGACGGGATGGTGGAGACCCTGAGCGGCGGGGGCATATCCCTGGGCGGGATGGACAGCATCGTCCTGGAGACGGAGAGCCGGGACCTGCTGGAAGGAGAGGTGCTGGTGATCTACTCGGACCAGACGGTGGAGGCCCTGAAGAGGGGATCGGTCTCTGGCCTGGAGGCCCTGATCAGCCTGGTGCGGGAGAACAAAGAGAAGAGCGCGGCTGAGATGGTCCAGGCAGTGGAGTCCAAGATACCGGACGTCCGCCGGGAGAGCAAGGCCGGATCGGCCCTGATAATAGTGAAGTGCTCCTTTTGAGAAATGTTCCGGAGAGCTTCTGGCGGATAAGATCCAACCAGGAAAAGCTCTAACCGGAAAAAACCTATGGCCGATGGCTCTGAACCGGTGAGGGGGCTTGCGAAGCCCCATTGAGGCACAGCTCAGAGGGACGGAAATTTCGGGGAGGCTAGATCCGCTCCACGGAGATCAGCCTGTGGCCGGCGGCTTTTGAAATCATGCTCACCAGCTCGTCCGGATCGGGATCGTCGTTGGCCAGGTCATCGATCAAATCCTTCACCTCCCGGCCCACCAGGTCGTCGTGGCCTGGAAGTACCCTGATCCTGACGCTTCCCCGGGCGGCCCGGGTGATCCCGGCCAGGCCGTCGATGTCCCCGTCCACGATTCCTATCACCGGGATTCCCAGCCGGTACAGGACGTCCCCGGCGATGGCCGTGGTGTCGTCGCCCACCGTGATCACCAGCCCCGCCCCCCTGGCCCTCTCGAAGGCCTCCTCTGCGGCGTGGTCGATGATAACCACTCCCCGGCCCTGGCCGCCCAGGGACCGGGGCGGGGCAGAGGTGCGCCTGATTTGGCCGCTGCGAACGATGGCCCGTCCCAGGTCCACCAGCGGCAGCTTCTCTAGGCCGTGGTCCTTGACCTCCGCCCCTCTGATCTCGATTATCCGGCCGTCCCGGGCCACTATCTCCACCTGGCTGCTGCAGGCGGTGGCCACCACCGTGCCGTTGACCGAGATCTTCTCCCCGGGAAGGACCCCGGAGATCCCTCTCCTCACCAGGCCTCCCTCTCTCGCCACCAGGTCCCGGGAGGGGACAAAAGAGATATGCTGCAGCGAAAAACGCTCCTCCACCTTCCGACAGAGCCACTCCGTCTGGCCCAGCAACGGAGATACGAACCGGCCACCGAAGTCCACGTGCAGCAGGTTTACGCCCGGGCTGACCCGCCGGGCCACCAGGGAGGCGAAGGCCAGGCCCGTCTCCAGGGTCTTGGCCCGGTTGAGGAGCACCACCGCCCTGCATCCTCCCAGGTCCCGGACCGACTGGCTGGGGGTCCTGGGACTGCTGATGTCTATGCGGCCTTCCAGGGCGGCGTCGATTGCCGCCACCCGGCCCATTGTGCCGCCCAGCACCGCTATGGCCGGCAGAAAGCCCTCCAGCCAGTCCAGAAAAGCCAGGGCCTCCCCGGAGTCCAGGACCTCGGGGCCGTGGATCACCACCCCTACTTTATCCGCCGGTCTCCAGGTTGTCATCCTGCATCTTGACTTCTTCCATCATCCGTTCCTTGGCCTTGAGCTTCTCCTTCAGGTCGTCCATGCTCATGGGGCCCAGCTCTTTACGCTCCGGGACCCGCTCGATGACCTCCAGCGTGGAAATGTGGTAAAATAGCTGAGTTGAGTCCAGCATGGCCCACTTCTGGCCGTCGTCTTCCTCTTTGACCACCTTGACCACGCCCACGGTTCCCGTGCCGTTGTACCTGACCAGAGATCCTTCTGCAATCTCCATGATTCCACCCCTAACTTTTTTAGAATTTCTCCACCGTCAAGCGGCCCTGGAAGCCCTCCACCAGGGCCCCGTCGGGCAGAGCCTTAACCACCAGTCCGTCTAACTCCGGAGGGCCGCAAAGCACGTCCTGCTCCGGGTGCGTCCCGGGCTGGATGTGACAGCTCAGCCTGGTCAGGCCGCCTATGGAGAGGACGACCTTAAGCCGTCTGGAGGCAGGGTGGCCCCTGGGCAGAACTATGAGAGGCATTTCCATCTCTCGAACCTGAAATAATGTACACCACAGCCCCCGCAACACGGTCTCCCCGGTGCCGAAGGCCGAGGCCACCATCAGGTCGTGCTCATCGGTGAACAGGACGATCTCTTCCTCGTCCGTTTCCAGATAGAAGAACTGGCCCCGGGTCTTGACCAGGGCCAGTGTGGCGGTCGTTCCGCTTAAGTATGCTATCTCGTCTGTGCGAAGGCTTACCCTCATCGAGCATCAGCCTTGACGTTCCTCGACTTGCAGGACGGACACATGGGCCTTCTTCCCATGCCCTTGAACTTGTTCCCGCACTCCACGCAGACATAGTCCTTTGTGGCCAGGCCTTCCATCTCCCCCAGGTCCGGTCCACCGCCTACCGTACACATCTCAAAGTCATCTCCATGTTTATTGGGGAGATTTACCTATTTAAGTCAGGCGGGCTTTTGCTGCCCCCCGGCCGTCCCGGGCCGTCAGCGTGAGAGGCCTTCCAGGATCGCCCGCACCTTTTCCTGAAACTCCTCCAGGCTGCCATCGTTGGATATTCTGATATCTGCGGCCTGGATGGCCTCGCACATGCCCCAGCCCAGCTCCCGGCACTCCCTCCTCTCCAGGGCCTCGGCGGTATGTCGCAGGCCGGGATCGCAGGGGGAGAAGACCCGGGCGTCGGCAGCCTCTGCCGGGCCGGGAGCAGAGTCGTCCGGCCGTCCGCGAGAGGCGATCCAGCCCAGCCGGGACTGGGGTGGGGCGTAGACCTCCACCAGATGGAAGTCCCGGCAGCTATCCCTGAAAAACTCCACCTCCGCCAGGCTCCTGATCCCGTCCACCACCACCACGCCGCCTCCCCGGATCATGGCCAGGCAGCCCCTGGCGATGGCCGCCGCCCCATCCTTCTCCCGCAGGGAGTTGCCGACCATCCCCAGGTTGGAGTCGGTGGGGTCCAGGCTCCGGCGCCGGGCCTCAGCCCGGATCACGTCGCCCATGATCACCACCTCCAGGCCCATCTCCCTGGCTACCCGGGAGGCCTCGCTCTTGCCCGAGCCGGGCATGCCCACAAACCCGATTATCTTCATATCCATCGTGGCCCTCGGTTCGCTACCTGCACCCCGGTCAGAGATCAATCTTATGCCCTGAACGCCCCGCCTCACGCACCTGGACCGGAAGCCCCCGGATCCGGTCCGCCAGGGACCTGAGCTCCTCCACCGGCAGGGGGGTGAAGTCCTCGTCCCGGGGAAGTCCCTGCTGCAGGACCAGGGAGTGCAGGCGTCCGGCAGGGTGGCTCTCCAGGCGGCTGGAGACCAGGCGGGCGATCTCCAGGACCTCCTCGGCGGAGGGGATGTCGGGAAATACGGTCACCCGCACCTCGGTGGAGACGCCGCCGGCCAGGCAGACCTCCAGGCTTTGCAGCACCCGGAGGAGCACTCCCCGGGCACCGGCGGCCCGGGCGTACTCCTCCTCCCGGGGGGCAGCCTTCAGGTCCAGGAAGACCCGGTCCACCAGCCCCTGGCCGATTATCTGCTGCAGTGGCTCCGGGTAAAAGCCGCAGGTCTCCAGGCCCACCTCCAGCCCCAGCTTCCTGGCCTGCCTGGCCAACGACCGGACCGCCCGGGGCTGCATCAGGGGCTCGCCGCCGGAGAAGACCAGGCTGCTGATGAGCGAGCCGGAGGGAGGCTTTGAGACATCCACCTGCTCCTGGAGGAACTGGCCCAGGGTGGCCTGGTCCGATGGCCGCCGGCTCTGGCGGGGACGGGACCAGCGGGCCATGAGGTCGCCGTCCACGAAGGATAGACGGGCCGGGGTGTGGCCCTCCTGAAGCTCCCGGTTCTGGCAGTGAGGACACCTCAGGGGGCAGCCCCGCAGGAAGACCACCGTGGCTGAGCGGCCCTCCCAGTCCACGGTGGAGAGGTGGACCACGCCACCAAGGTTAAGCCTGATCTCCATTCATCCGCCCCCAGCGGTCTATGGACTCCTCCGGCTCCCGGAGCTGGCTTGCCACCTTCTCCCCGATCCGGGGGCCCAGGATAGCGGCGATCTCCTCCGGCCTGGCCGCTCGCAGCCGGTCCAGGCTGGTGTAGCCGGCCTGGAACAGCTTTCTGGCCCTCACCCGGCCCACCCCTTTCAGCTCCAGAAGGGCCAGCAGGTCCGGCCCGGCTCCGTAGTGGATGCGCTGGCTCAGCCTCTGTGCCTGGAAGGTCACCCCCAGCTCCAGGTGCTTGGAGATCTCGGCGGCGGAGTGCATCAGCCACTCCCCGGTCTCCGCCACCCTTCGCACGTCCCCGGGGCCGATGCGGTACCTGGCGCTGATCTCCTCCTCCCGCACCTCATTTATCCAGTCCAGGAGGAGGGAGGCGGTCTTCACCTGCCGGAGCAGGAAGTCGTAGTTCTCCTCCGGGTTGAGCTCGTGGATGTGCTGGTCGATGAACTCCTCCAGCCAGGCGTCGGACTGGTTCACGTAGAGCTGCTCCATGTTGGGGGTCATGGTGATCATGTGGATAAGGCTCAGGTCTGGGGGCCGGGATAGGGCCCGCATCCGGTCCACCATGATCCTGGCCCCCAGGGGATCGATGTACAGCTTGGAGACCAGCGAGCCCAGACGGGTGGGGCGCAGGTCGTCCTCCAGGCTGGTGATCATGCCGCTCTCCTCCAGGAAGGCCAGCACCCGCTCCAGGGTCACGTCCAGCCTCCAGGGGTCCTGCTGGTGGGCGTAGAAGGTGGTGGCGATGAAGTCCTTCAGCTCCTGGATGCTGGAGGCAAATCCGCTGGCAACCGTAGACAGGAGGTGGGTGCGTAGAGCAATCTCGCTGGCCAGTTTGGACCAGATCTCCTCCGGCTGGCCGAAGATGTAGTGCCCCATCAGCTCCTGCAGCTCGGGCTGGCTGCGGGCCATGAGCAGGGACTCGCCGTAGGGGTCCAGGCCCGGCCGCCCGGCCCGACCGGCCATCTGCCGGTACTCCATCACCGGGATGGGGGTCATGCCCCGGCCGGACTCGTACCTCTTGTAGCTCTTGATCAGCACCCTTCGCGCCGGCAGGTTAAGCCCGGCGGCCAGGGTGGGAGTGCTGGCTATCACCTTGATCTGGTTGCTGCGAAATCCGTCCTCCACCACCCGGCGATGCTCGGGCAGGAGGCCGGCGTGGTGAAAGGCGGTGCCCCGGGAGACGCAGTCCGCCAGACGGCGGGCGGTCTCGCTCTCACCGGAGGCCAGAATCTTCTCCGCCAGATCCATAGACCCCTGGCCCAGGGCCTGGCCCAGCTTGATGGCCGTGGCCTCGGCATTCCGGCGGCTGTTCTCGAAGATCAGTATCTGAGCCCCCTCATCCAGGGTGTCTTTGACCAGGGAGAGCACCTCGTCGCCGCTGTTCCTGAGGGGCACCTCCTGGTCCACGAAGGACATCTTGCGCCGCAGAATCACCCCCTCCCGCAGGGTGATGGGCCGCCAGTCGCTGGAGACCAGCTCCGCCTGCAGCCAGTCGGCCATCTCCCGGGCGTTGGCCACGGTGGCGGATAGCCCGATGACCTGCATCTCCGGGTTGAGCCTCACCAGCTTGGTCAGGGTCATCTCCAGGGTGGGGCCCCGGTTGGCCGAGTTCAGGAGGTGGATCTCGTCGGCCACCAGAACACCCAGCTCCCTGATCCAGGATGCCCCGTTTCTCATCAGGGAGTCGGCCTTCTCCGAGGTGGCCACTATGATCTGGTTCTTGCCCAGGCGCTCGTCCCGCCGGTCGAAGTCGCCGGTGCTGATGCCTACCGTTATTCCCAGCCTGCGAAACCGGCTGAAGGCCTCGAACTTCTCCGAGGCCAGGGCCCTCAAGGGCACGATATAAAGCGATCTCTTCCCGGCCAGGGCGGCTTTGACCATGGCCAGCTCGGCCAGTAGCGTCTTTCCCGCCGCCGTGGGGATGGCCAGGAGCATGTTCTTCCCGTCCAGCAGCCCCCGCTCGACGGCCTCTGCCTGGGGCGGGTACAGCTCCAATATGCCCCGCTCCAGGTACAGGTCGATCACCTCCCGGGGAAGCCAGGTCTGCAGGTCTTTAATCTCCAACATCGATAAACCCTACTCTTATATACTTACATACTTCAGTACTCCGGCAATGGACTGCCGGCTGATCAGTATTACAGTCCTGCGATACAGTCCTATAATTATGATTCATCATATTTGTGGATCTTGGATGGAGAGATGGGTAAATGTATGCTGATCGGATAAAATCCCTCCCGCCCTACCTGTTCGCCGCCATAGACAAAGCCAAGAACAGCGCCAGGAAAAGGGGGGTGGACGTCATAGACCTGGGAGTAGGCGATCCCGACCTGCCTACGCCCACCCACATAGTCGAAGCCCTGTGCACGGCAGCCAGGGACCCGGCCAACCACCGTTACCCCTCCTACGAGGGAAAGCTGGCCTTCAGGCAGGCCGTGGCTGACTGGTACAGAGGCACCTTCAAAGTCGGCCTGGACCCGGAGACAGAGGTTTTGGCCCTCATCGGATCCAAGGAGGGCATCGCCCACGCCCCCCTGGCCTTCATCAACCACAATGACCTGGCTTTGGTCCCCGACCCGGCCTATCCGGTCTACAGCACCTCGGTGCTCTTCGCCGGAGGGGTGCCGGAGGTAGTGCCCCTGATCCGGGAGAACGACTTCCTCCCCGACCTGGGCAAGATCGACCCGGAGACGGCCAGAAAGAGCAAGCTGATATTTCTGAACTTCCCCAACAACCCCACGGGAGCCGTGGCCGGAAAGGAGTTCTTCAAAGAGCTGATCGACTTCGCCCGGGACTACAGGATAATCGTCATGCACGACAATCCTTACTCGGAGATATATTTCCGCGAGCCCGCCGGCAGCATCCTGGAGGTGGAGGGGGCAAAGGACGTGGCCGTGGAGTTCCATTCCCTGTCCAAGACCTACAACATGGCCGGCTGGAGGGTGGGATCGGTGGTGGGCAACCCGGAGGTCATAGCCGGCATCGGCCAGGTCAAGTCCAACATCGACTCCGGGAACTTCGGAGCGGTGCAGGACGCCGGGATGGCCGCGCTGAAGAGCCCCGACCACATCGTAAAGGATATGCGCCAGGAGTACGCCCGGAGGATGGAGATCCTCTACCAGGCCCTCACCGACCTGGGGCTTGAGATCTCCCGGCCCAGGGCCACATTCTACCTGTGGGCCTGGACCGGCAAGGACTCCATCGAGTTCTGCAAGCATCTGCTGGACGACCTGGGAATCGTGGCCACCCCCGGGGTGGGATTTGGCCGATACGGTCAGGGATTCGTCAGGTTCTCGGTGACCCAGCCCACGGAGAGGATCGAGATGGCGGTCAAGCGGCTAAGCGAGTGGAAGTCCTGATAAGTCCGGACATCCAGTTAGCTAATGGAGGAAGAGAATTGCAATCTTACTCGGCCAGCGATATTGAAGCCAAGTGGCAAAAGAAGTGGGAGGAGGACGGCGTATTTCAGCCGGAGCCCGACTCCCGAAACAAGTTTTTCATAACCATTCCCTATCCTTACTTAAACGGCAACCTGCACGCCGGACACACCCGCACCTTCACCATCGGCGACGCCGTGGCTCGCTTTCGGCGGATGAGGGGAGACAACGTCCTGTTCCCCATGGCCTTTCACGCCACGGGAACTCCCATCGTGGGCCTCTCCGAGCTGATAGCCCACCAGGACCCTCTGATCTGGGGTGTCTACACCAAGCTTCACGGCATCCCGGAGGAGACGCTGAAGACCCTGACCACCCCGGAGGCCATCGTGGCCTACTTCCGGCGGGAGGCCATGGCCGCCATGCGGGTGATAGGGTTTTCCATCGACTGGCGAAGGGAGTTCACCACCACCGACCGGGCCTACAACCGGTTTATCGAGTGGCAGTTTGGCATTCTGCGAGAGATGGGCTACGTCACCAAGGGATCTCACCCGGTGCGCTGGTGCCCCAACGACCAAAATCCGGTGGAGGACCACGACCTGCTGAAGGGCGAGGACGCCACCATCATGGACTTCACCCTGATCAAGTTCGTCTTCGGGGACAGGATACTTCCCTGCGCCACCCTCCGGCCGGAGACGGTCTTCGGGGTGACCAACCTGTGGGTCAACCCGGACGTGGTGCACGTGGTGGCCAGGGTGAACGACCAGACCTGGATCGTTAGCCCTCAGGCTTATTACAAGCTGACATTCACCGACCGCCGGGTGGAGAAGCTGGGAGAGATAAGCGGCTCTGAGCTGATAGGCAAGACGGTGAAAAATCCCCTCACCGGAAGGGAGGTATTGATCCTTCCCGCCCAGTTCGTGAACCCGGAAAACGGAAGCGGCATTGTGATGTCCGTCCCCGCCCACGCTCCCTTCGACTACCTGGCCTTAAAAGACCTCTACGATGCCGACCTGAGCCGGTACGGGATCACCGGGGACCTCCGAGACATCCAGTTCGTATCCCTGATCTCCGTTCCCGAGTACGGGGAGTTCCCGGCGGTGGAGGCGGCAGAGGAGCTGGGGGTCAAGGACCAGAACGATCCCCGGGCCGAGGAGGCCACCAAGCTGGTCTACCGGCGGGAGTTCCACAACGGCGTGCTGAAGGAGAACACCGGGAAGTACGCGGGAATAGCAGTTCAAAAGATCAAGGACGTCTTGCTCCGGGACCTCATCGACCAGGGCATAGCGGAGATATTCTACGAGTTCAGCGAGACTCCGGTCATCTGCCGGTGCGGATCTCGCTGCGTGGTGATGATGGTCCGGGACCAGTGGTTCCTGGAGTACTCCAATCCGGAGTGGAAGAGCCAGGTCATGGCCTGTCTGGCCGGGATGAGGCTGATTCCGGAGGAGATCCGGACGGAGTTCGTGAACAAGGTGGACTGGCTGAAGGACAAGGCCTGCGCCCGGCGTAAGGGGTTGGGCACCCACCTGCCCTGGGACAGGGAGTGGCTGATCGAGTCCCTGGGAGACAGCACCATCTACATGTCCTTCTACATCCTGGCCAAGTACGTCAACGCCGGGATGGAGATCGAGCACCTGGTGCCGGAGTTCTTCGATTACGTGCTGCTGGGCAAGGGCCATGCAGAGGATGCAGCACAGAAGAGCCGCATTCCCCTGGAGACGGTGAGACAGATCCGGGCGGACTTCGAGTACTGGTACCCGGTGGACCTCCGCTCCTCGGGCAAGGACCTGGTGGCCAATCACCTGCTCTTCTTCCTGTACCACCACGTGGCCATCTTCCCGGAGAGCCTGTGGCCCCAGGCCATCGCCGTGAACGGTTTCGTCTCCCTGGAGGGCCGGAAGATGTCCAAGTCCAAGGGGCCCATCCTTACGCTACGCCAGGCGGTGACGGACAACGGGGCGGACGTGACCAGGCTGTACATCCTGGCCAATGCCGAGCACACCCAGGACGCAGACTGGCGAAACGAGGGAGCCGAGGCCACCAGGAGCCAGGTGGAGCGGTTCTACGCCATGAGCCAGGAGATAATCGCCGGCCAGGGAATCGACGAGACGGCGCCGCCCACCCTCATCGACCGCTGGATGCTCTCCCGGCTGCAGCGGCGGATCGCAGAGACCACGGCCGCCCTGGAGGACATCCAGACCAGGCGGGCGCTGCAAAGCGCCTTCTACCACCTGCAAAACGACCTGCGCTGGTACGAACGCCGGGGCGGGAGGAACCAGCTCAAGACGGTGCTCAGCGCCTGGGTGCGGCTGATGGCCCCCTTCACCCCCCACATCTGCGAGGAGATCTGGTCGGGGCTGGGTGAGGGATACGTCTCCCTGGCTCCCTGGCCGGTGGCCGACCCCACACTGATAGACGAGCAGGCCGAGCTGGCGGAGGAGCTCCTGGAGCAGACCCAGGCGGACGCGGAGGAGATCATCCGGGTGACCAGGAGCACTCCTTCCCGGATCGTCCTCTACACCGCCCCGGAGTGGAAGCGGACTATGCTCTCGCTGGCCCTGGAGCTTTCCAGGGGAAAGACGCTGGACATGGGGCTTTTGATGAAGGCGGCAATGGCCGACCCGGAGATCCAGAGGCACATGAAGGAGGCCCCCAAGTACGCCGGCAAGCTGGCCAAGTCCGTGCACGTCCTGGCAGAGGAGGCCCTGGTGCTGGACGAGTTCGAGACCCTGTCCCGGGAGACGGAGTACCTGTCCCG
>JAAEEW010000020.1 GCA_013415595.1 Methanosarcinales archaeon
AAGCCTTCTTCATGTTCATTCCCTTTCTGGATACAGGCTAAAGAAGTCGCAGGCTATTATCTTTGGATATTAAAAATAATAGCTTACGCCATAGAATTTTCGCATGATAAAGAATAAATTTTAAAATTTAATTTGATAAAATATTGATGAACTAAATCGTTTGGCCCCAATTATGGATCCTAATGATCTACTTCTACAGTAAAATTCGAGTCTTAGGGGGCGTTTGGCAGCCGAAAATCGTCATTTCACTAGATTTCTAGATAGTGCCCACAAATGGGAATTAAAACTTCGACAAATTTTATTTAGCTTGGGGGTGAATAAGCAGGGTTTGGGGGTTAATTGAAAATGGCCTATTCCATCGTCCTCATGACCATCGACCGCAAGCAGGAGCTGGCGGAGAAGTACGCCGACCAGGTCCTCTACGAGGTCAAGTCCGAGATCTACGGCTGCTGCATCAAGCTTCTGACCGGGGAGAGGGAGGTGAGGGACCGGTGGATGGACAGCTTTTACAACATCTCCCAGAGCGTCCGGTCCCACGGCCGGCTGTACGTGGTCCAGGACCCGGCGGACGGCCAGAACCAGGTGTACTACGATCCCCAGTCCAAGACCGCCTTCCTGGTGAACGTGGACTACTACGGCTGGGTGAAGTCCCTGGCCCTGAGCGTGGCCGGCGACGTCCTGGAGGACGAGCACTCCATCTACTCCGTCCACGGGGCCTGTCTGGATGTGGAGGGCCGGGGCCTGGCCATCCTGGGAGGCTCGGGGGCGGGAAAGACCACCCACACCTACGGCCTGCTGCGGGACCTGCGGGTAAGGGTGGTCTCTGACGACTGGTTCTTCTGCCGGGTCTACGGCCGGGACATCCTGGCCTTCGGCTCGGAGAAGAACTTCTACATCCGCTCGGAGCTGGCCGGCATCTGGAAGGAGTTTGCCTGGCTGGTGGAGCGCTCCCGGATGGACGCCCAGGGCCGGGGGGTGATCGACCTGCGCTGGGCGGTGGGAAAAGGTCGCATCCTGCCTCTGACCACTCTATACACCCTGATAATCCTGAAGCGGGACGATCAGGACCGGGAAGCGTTGAGGCGGCTTGAGCCGGCGGAGGCTTTGAGGCTGCTGGAGGAAGGAGGCTACTTCAATCCCCACCTGCTGGTCAAGACCGAGTTCAAGCACCGCCTGCGAAACCTCTTCTTCCTGGAGTTGCTGGAGCGGGTGCAGATCTGGCAGGTGAACACGGTGGGAAGCCCGGAGGAGAGCCAGGAGCTGATCCGCCAGGTCCTGAATATGGCCTGAGAAACGTCAGAGGGGAGGTCAAAGGTTCATGGAAAATCAACACCCAGTTCCGGGAGAGCCGGCGCAGGACATCTGCGACTGTCTGAGCCAGGTGGAGAGAGAGAAGCTGCTGGCAAACCTGCATCACGCCCTGGTGTGGGTGGGGGTCAAGGTGCCGGAGCGCTTCCAGGTGGACCAAAAGACGCTCCGGGCGGAGATGGAGAGGCGGGGCCTGAGGGCCGAGGACCTGCCCCCGGAGATCCACCTGGACCAGGGGATAATCGAGCTTCACGAGCTGGTGTGGAAGCTCATCCACGAGAAGGAGCTGAGCCAGGCGGAGAGGAAGGAGATCAGGGAGATCATCGAGATCCTGGAGGCCCGGGAGCGAGAGGACGAGGATCGCCTAAAAGGGCAGAGGATGAGCCGGGATCAGGCCCGCAGGCTGTACGACGAGACGGCAGGGGTGATCCGGGCGCTCCTGGATTTGAAGGACATCCTGAGACAGAGGGAGCATACCGACGCCCGGGAGGAGGCCATCAGGAAGAAGGTGGAGGATGCCCGCAGGTGGAACGCCTTCATGGACCAGGTGAAGGCCGGTCCGGGAAAGGCCTAGGCATCCCTGCAATTACGTTTTTCTGTTTCCCATTTTTTTCATATCCCAATCAGCGTCCCCCATGGTCGGCCTTCCTGATTTATTCTCCGCCCTCTCCCTTCCATTTTTCCACTCCATTTTTCCCCTCTTTTCGCAGGCTCTCCCCCGCTTCCCGCCTCCATTTCAGTTTCGCTCCTCGCACAATCAGTATATACTTTCGTCTCAAATTTTAGCCCGATGGTGGGCAAGGAGCGGCTGGAGGCAGTGGCCGGCACAGTCAGGGAATACATCTCCATGGGCAGCGACGATCAGTATGCAAAGGCTACCGGCGTATCACCCGGCGACTTTTCGCCGGTCCCGGAGGAGGATCATACCGGCCGGACCTTTGCCATCGACGGCAGCAACATGGTCGTCCTGGACTGGTCGGTGGCCCGGGCCAACCACATCCGGGCCGGGTACGTGGTCTACCGGGGAAGGCAGTGGCAGAAGACGGTCACGACTTTTGACGACATATTTCTGGCCGACGCCAGGAACTACCGGGAGCAGTTCCTGCGCTATCTGAGGGCCGCCTTTGGCCTGGACCGCTTCGTGCTAGACGAGACGGAGCTGGAGAGGCGGTCCTCCTACTTCCGGGAGCTGCAGGAGTACCTGGCCCTCTCCCGGGCCCTGAAGGAGGCGGAGGAGGGTGACCTGGTGCTCTACGACGGAGGGTTCGCCCTGTGGAAGGACCGGCCCTTCGGCCAGGTGCTGGAGACCATATTCGACAAGGCGGCAGAGAAGGGCGTGGACCTGATCGCGGTCAGCAAGTCCAGCACCTTCTCCTGGGGTCAGGGACTGTCCCGGCCCTTTGTGCAGCACACCGGATGTCTGGGCCGGCAGTGCGTCCCCGGACGTCCCTGGTACCTGGACCTGAAGGATAAGACGCTGGAGCCCAGCCCCTCCCCGGAGAAGTGGGGGGGCCGGATCTACGTGGCCATGTTCCACCCCCAGGCAGAGCGGGCCTTCCGGGTGGACGTCCCCCGCTACCTGGTGGACCGGGCCGGGTCCGTGCTCGCCCACGCCGCCTGCCACTCCGGCTCCGCCGAGTCCCTGGGCTACCCCCACGCCCTCTTCCGGGCTCATCACGAGCTGAAGATCAACCAGGACGAGGGGCATCTGTTGCGGCTGAGGCTGCTGGATGCCCTGGGCAGACGCGGGCTAGGCGAAGAGGAGGTCCGGGGCTCCCTGGACTACCACGAGATACTGGACATGAGCCCCCGGAGATGAATGGCCGATCGGATGCTCGACAGGCCTTGAGCTGGATCGATTGGCAGCAGGTGGAAGAAGATGATGGAGAGCAAGGAATCCGCAAATTCCGGTCAGTCATCTGGTGCGGTTGCAGGCAAAGAGGGCGTCGAAGACGCGCTTGAGGCGCTCCTGGAGGAAAAGACGGTGGGGGATGGGGATACCACCTACCGCATAATCTCCAAGAACGTCCGGGAATACCAGTTCATCATCCCCTACGTAGACCGGGCCATGGTGGGAGAGCTGTTCTCCGTCCACGACCTGCGGGGGGACCTGACCTTCCTGGCCCGGGTCCTGGACATCCAGCACGACTCCAACTACGCCGGCCGGTGGGACACCACCCTGAAGGGAACCCAGTTTTACGACCAGGATCAGATATTCAACCGGGTGGTGGCCGAGCCCCTGGGGTGCGTGGAGGAGGGCGTCTTTCACAAGTCCCGCACCGTGCCCACCAAGTTCTCCCCGGTGCAGCGGGCCGATCGGGGGAGTTTCGGCTTTCTATGCCGGACCATGGGAGATATCGAGGTGGGAAGCCTCAGAAACGGCAGCCAGGTGGTCGAGGAGATCCCGGTAGCCCTGCATAGCGAAGCCATGGACCACCACATGGGGATCTTCGCCACCACCGGCATGGGCAAGTCCAACTTCATGAAGGTCTTCGCAGCCTCCTGTATGCGCCTTTCCGCGCTAGGCCAGTCCCGGTTCGGGCTGCTGGTGGTGGACCCCCACGGCGAGTACCTCAAGGGCACTCCCACCACCAGGGGTCTGCTGCATCTGAAGAACTATGCCTCCGGGCTGGCCTGCTACTCCACCGACCACAAGAACTGCCAGATACCGGATGTGGAGGAGCTGTCCATCTCGGCCTCGGAGATCGTGCCCGAGGACGTATCGGTGCTCTACGAGTGGAGCACGGCCCAGCGGGACGCCATAGAGGCCATCTCCCGGGTGTTCCCCTCTGCAGACTGGCTGGAGGAGCTGCAAAGCCCGGAGGGGGTGGCCCGGATGATGGGGGAGGGATTCACCGAGAGCACGGTCAAGGTGCTCGGTCGCAGGATCAAGACCCTCATCGACAGGAATCGCTACATCCAGAGGCGGTCGAGCATTCCCAACATCATTCACAACCTGGAGCAAGGGAAGGTGGTGCTGGTGGACATACCGAGGATGAGCGACCGAAGCGAGCTCTTCTTGCTCTCCGTGCTGTCCCGGTGCATCATGGACCGCTACCGGGAGGAGGCGGACAAAGAGCGCAAGAACTGTCTGATCACCATCGAGGAGGCCCAGCGGGTCCTGGGGGACGGCAGCAACACCTCCCGCTTCGAGGTCATCGCCCGGGAGGGGCGGAAGTTCGGGGTAGGTCTATGCGCCATCACCCAGCAGCCCAAGCTGATCGACAAGCAGCTACTGTCCCAGTTCAACACCCTGGTGATACTGGGGCTGGCGGACAGAAACGATCGCAACCGCCTGGAGGAGTCGGCCAAGCAGGACCTCTCGTCCCTGGACGTGGAGATCCAGACCCTGGAGAAGGGCGAGGCCATCATCAGCACCCTGAAGATACCCTTCCCCGTACCGGCCCGGATTTACCGCTACGAGGACTACCTGCAAAGGCTCTCCCGGGAGAAGAGGCCAGGCGACTCCATCTCCGGGGGAGGCGGCGGGTTTAAGCCCGTGCTGGACTAGACGGTCGGTGATGAGAATGAACGAGGCACAGACGGGGAAGGCGGAGGGCCAGGCTTGAAGATCCTTCACCTGGCCGACTCCCACCTGGGATTCTCCAACTTCAGCCGGGTGGACCGGGTGGGCCGGAACCTGATGGAGGAGAAGATCTATCAGGGATTCGAAAGGGTCGTGGACAGGATCCTGGAGATCCGGCCGGACGCCGTGGTCCACGCCGGGGACGTCTTCCATCACGTCCGCCCCCGCATCCGGCCCCTGTACGTGTTCAAGAAGGGCCTGGAGCGGCTGCAGGAGGCGGGAATCCCGGTGGTGGTCATCAGCGGCAACCACGACGCGCCCAAGAGCTACGCTGCCGTCAGCCCCTTCCTCCTCTTCGAGGGGATGAGGGACGTGCACATCGCCCACCGCTACAGCTACCAGTCGTTCGAGGTGGGGGATCACACCTTTCACTGCATACCCTTCTGTCTGAGCCCGGAGGACTACCTGCCGGAGTTTCATAAGATCGCCATGACCGGGGACGACGTGCTGGTGATGCACGGCCTGGTGGAGGCTCTGGGCAACCACCGCATGATGACCGTGGGGGAGCACCAGATCAAGGACAGCCTGCTGAAAAGCGACTTTCACTACATTGCTCTTGGCCACTATCACAACCAGGCCCGCATATCCGAGAACGCCTGGTACAGCGGCTCGGTGGAGTACTTCAACTTCGGGGAGGCCAGGGACTGCAAAGGCATGCTGCTGGTGGACCTGGAGAGCGGCCGGGCCACCCCCGTTCCGGTCCACGCTCCGTACATGGTGGACCACTCCCCGGTGGACTGCCTGGGCCTCTCCCCCGGCCAGATCCTGGAGGAGATCCAGTCCCGCTCCTGCCAGGCGGAGGACCGGATCGTCCGCATCAACCTGTTCAACGTGGACCGCAGCTCCTACCGTCGCATCAACCCCGCCCAGATCGGCCAGCTTGGAAGCAAGGCCCTCTACCTGAAGGTGCGGGTGCAGTACGTGGACGAGCCCAGCCCCGGGCCCTCCGGAGCCGTGGATGCCCTGCGCCTTCCAGACGAGTTCAGGAAGTTCATGGATGTGGTGCGAGGGGAGCTTCCCCGGGCCATTCAGGAGGAGGTGATGAGCTACGGGAGCCAGCTCATCAGGGGTGCAGTGGAGTCCAGAAACACGGAGGCCCTGGATGCACCTCAATAGCCTGTCTCTGCACAACTTCAAGAAGTACCGCCGGGCGGAGATCCATTTCCAGGACGGCCTCACCGGGATCGTGGGCAGCAACGGGACGGGGAAGAGCACCATCGTGGAAGCCCTGGCCTGGGCTCTCTACGGCAACCGGGCCTCCACCCTGAAGAGGGAGTTCATCAAGAACAGCCGGGCCAAAGAGTACGAGCCGGTGGAGGTGCTGCTATCCCTGAACATCGGCAAGCGGGATCTGCAGATCTACCGCTCCATGAAGGGGAAGAACCTGCTTCCCGAGGCCAGGCTGTCCATCGACGGCCACCAGGTGGCCACCGGCACCAAGGAGGTGGACCAGCAGCTGGAGAGCATACTGCGGATCAGCTTCCAGGACTTCATGAAGACCTTCTACGCACGGCAGAAGGATCTGGACAATTTG
>JAAEEW010000021.1 GCA_013415595.1 Methanosarcinales archaeon
GATAGGGTGGGGCCCAGGGGTCCGGCCACAAAGCCGTAGGCAGCGAAGGTAAGTCCGAATATGGCCCCGAAGTGCTTCAGCCCGAACGAGTCCGCCACCAGGGGGGCGGAGACGGAGAAGAGGGTGCCGAAGGCAAAGCCCACCACCGCTGCCAGGAGGGCGCACAGGGCCAGGCCCTCTGCCCAGGGGAGGGCCACGTAGGCCAGGCCTGCCGCCAGGAAGGCCAGGCTCATGGTGGCATTCCGTCCCATCCGGTCGGAGACAAATCCGCTGATCAGGCGTCCCGTCCCGTTGGTGAGGTTGAACGCCGTCAGGATGAGGACGGCCGATTCCAGGGCCCATCCCCGGGATAGGCCAAAGGACGTGGCCAGGATGGACATGGAGACTCCCGCCGCTCCGGCCAGGGTCCAGGTTATCCACAAGAACCAGAAGCTTCGGGTGCGAAGGGCCTCCCCTGCAGTCAGGGATCTGGTCCACAGATCCCATCCTGCCGGATCGGCGCCCTGGCTCCTCCCCTGGCCCGGCGAGGACTGGAGGGCTTCCCTGGCCTTCACATCCGGGGCCCGGGACAGATAGGCGCCGACGAGGCCGGTGGCCAGCGTCATTATGGCCACGGCGATGTTCATCCATGAGTATCCCAGGGAGAACAGCAGCTTTCCGAAGAGCGGGGACATGATGGCTGCTGACAGGCCAAAGACCATGCTGACCGTTCCCGATGCCAGGCCCTTTCTCCGGGGGTGCCACAGTTGGGCCAGGGTCAGGGCGGGGATGTAGACGAAGCTGGAGGCCATCCCGTTGATGAAGGCCCAGGCGTAGATCGCGTGAATGGACTCTGCACAGGCAGCGACCACAGAGGCCAAGGCGGTGAGGGCCACTCCCAGGGCAATCATCCTCTGGATGCCGTAGCGCTCTTGCCAGCGGCCCACCAGGAACATGAAAGCGCCAACGGCAGCCAGCATGAAGAATATGGTCAGTCCGGTGGCCATAGACCCCACCTGAAACATCTCCTGCCAGATGGGGGCCATCACCCCTGGGAAGCCGAAAGTCAGGGCTCCCGGCCAGAAGATGGCCAGAGAGCAGCCGAGCACGACCACCACCCCCTTCGTGTTCCAGGACGACAGAATATCACTCCGTTCTATTGAGCCCGCCGGCGACTCCGGGCAGCTTCTTGGCATGATGCAGGCTAGCATGAGTCATACTTATCACATTCGCTCGTGCTGCTGAATTATAATAATGAATTGTACTTATTAACTATATTTATATACTTCGTGAAGGCAAAATTTTCCGTAAGCAAGAAGCTGAGTCATCTTTTTTACGCGGTGGTCCGGGAGAAAAGAAACAGGTCGCTCTGGTACTCTCACTTCGATTGTGATTTTGTTTTAAGTTAACTACAAATAGTATTAGAATAAATTAAAACTGAAGCGGGCCGTGAATCGGTTGCAGGTCCGCCAGGGCCTTTGATTAGGCCATTTCAGGAGTGAGGGAAATGCCAGTTTTTGGAGACAATCCGTTCGATGACGGGCTGGACTTCGTCGGCTGCCCGCCAGAGAGAGCCAGGTTGAGACTGCCCAAATTTCCGGAAAACTTCAGCGTCGACTGCAAGTTGATCTGCTGGGGTCGCTGCTCTCCCCATCCCGATGGAGAGAGGATGATGCAGCTGGTGATCGACGACTTCGAGCCGGATCCTCATCTCTGCGGGGTGTACAATGGTGAGGTGCATTTCATAGACCAGGCCACGGGAGAGGAATGGTACAGGGGCGAGCTCAAGTTCTACTACACCCGGAACTACGAATATTCGTCCGCCGCCGTCCTGGAGACGCGAAGAAAATCCATAGCGTTTCGCTTCGTGGCCAAAGGGGACATCCAGCGGGTGTCGGACAAGATGCCGGAGTGGAGATGCTTCATCCTGTGCACCAAGAGGAGCGAAAACGTCAAGTGGTACGAAAATATTTTCGTCTACGGCGGGCTGGACATCCTCTATGATCCGGAACGGGAGCGGGCCGTGGGCCTGATGCTGGCCCTGGGACACAATGACGGCTGGTTCACCCACCACCCCCGGTGCTCCCGACGGCCCATCGATTCGGCGGGCCTTGGCGACTACATCGGCCACTACTGCGATCGGGGCTGGCTCTTCGTCTCTCCGGGACGAAGTTTCGTCTTCGATCCCCGCCAGAGGCCGCCTACAGGCCGGTTCTCCGAGGAGGCCATAAGGGAGGTAGGGCGAGAATGCCGCACTGAAGATGCCACTAGGTACGGCTGGCTGGAGATGACCCATACTACCTGCCTCAACTGCTATCAGCTGCTCAAGGGCTATACGGAGTGCAACGAGACCTTCGGCAGTGTGGAGTCCTGTCAGGGGGTGGTTCCTTCCGGCGATAAGCAGCCCTGGATAACGTTCTTCAGCATGGGCTACTGGATGGACCGATACCAAAGAAAGGTCCAGATCCTGCACCTGGTGGAGGGCACCATAAAGTCCAGCAGAATCCTGGAGGAATACAGAAAGGGTGCCTACTTCTACGGATTTGCCACCCAGAACTACAGCCGGGAGCTGAAGCTGGTGGATCTGGCCAGCAACAAGGACGTCATCGGGGAGCCAGCGGATTCCAGGCTCCTGATGTACCTGTACAACGCCGGCCCGGCCGTCGCCAATCCGAAGGTGAGGAAGCTCCTGCCTCTGGATCTGAAGCTGTCCACCCTGCTACAGAGAAAGGAGATCGAGATACTGAAGGAAAAGGAGATCTGCCCGTTCCTGCAGGAGGGCGAAGAGGTGAAGAAGAGCTGAGGCTCTTCTCCTCTCTATTTTTCTCGGACGTCTGTCGCTCATTTCTGCAGTGGGCATTCAGCTGTGGGCATCTGGTGGGCGGGGAGCTTTTGCGCTGTTTGATAGCGGAAGTCAGGGCTCCTCCACAGATTAAAAGATTAAAATCTGTGGCAGTTATCGGCATGGCCAAGGACGGGGATCGCTCTTCACAATTTGAAAAGATGAGATCAGATCCGACACATTGCCAAAAAATTCAATATAAGATATGTATCTAAAACGCAGGAAAAATGAGCATCGATTTGTCCATCCAGGCTTGATGGATGCAAAAATTTATACATTTTGAGAAGAGCTGGGGACAGGGGGAGCCGAGGCCGCAGCCATACCCAAGTGGCATCGGGTCGTGATATGCCGATTACGACAGTTCCATAATGCCGTCGATTGGCATCGCTGTTCTCAGGCTCCTCAGGCTGTCCCGTCCTCATCCGCTGGTGGAGGACGGGGGAAAAATTTGAATGGTTATGCAAAATATGCATTGGGAGGGAGACCGAAGTGAAATATAACATCTGTATTCGGACAATCTTAGCCCTTTTCCTTCTTTGCGGCTTGTCCCTGGGAGGATTGGACCCGTCAGGCGATCTCAGCGCCAGGAATCTCACCATGGCTGATTTCAGCGATCAATTCCCGCAGATCAGCGCCGGGGCATCCACTGCCGACGCCAGCATCCCCCAGGCCACGGCAGAGGATCCGGGAACCGACGTGGCAGTTCATACCACGGACACTCCCCTGGCAGGCGATCTGAACAGGCTCCTGCCCTCGTCAGTCCTGACCGACCCGCCCCTGTACATGTATTACAACGGAAATTACATGGACTGGACGGACTTTTATGCCGCATTTCCCAGCAATCAGCCGGGCCTGTGGTTCGAGAGGGCGGTGAGCTGGTCCTTCTATGCCACCCTTCCCCTGGGTGGATGGGCAAAGGAGCTGCTCATCGTGCCCATAGCCACCCCGGTCACCATGTTTGAGATCTATCCGGGCGGCTTTGTCATGAGCTACGATCTGGGGTTGGTGCAGCCAGGCTACTACCACCTCTGGTACTACGCCGACACCCCGGGAAGACACCACAGCATTTTCGCCACCACCTCCGGCTACAGCAACTGGGTGGTCGTGGACGTCTACGCCGCCCCCAGGCCAGTTTTGCCCAGCCCCAGGGAGCAGTGCGAGAAGAACCCCCTGTGCCACTACGTCAATGGCCAGTGCCTGTGCACCGGCGTGATCGACGACCCGGCCAGGCGGGCCTGCGAGCAAAATCCCCTCTGCGACTGGGTAAACGGACAGTGTCTGTGCCGGGGCCTGGACCCCGAGGACCCGGAGAAGAAGAGCTGTGAGCAAAACCCGCAGTGCTCCTGGGCCGACGGCCAGTGCTTCTGCAGAGGCCTGGACCCCATCGAGCCGGAGCCCAGCCCCTCCCCGGAGCCCTTCAATCCCGCACCCAACCCTGTAGCGGAGTGCGAGAGCAGGCCGGGATGCGTCTGGGCCAACGGCGGATGCCAGTGCACGGGGCTGCTCACCGGCGAGAGCTCTGGATACGGCGATGAGGGCGGAGAGATGGGAGCCGCCTTGGGATCTGCCGAGTGAGTGACCAGGAACCGGATTTATCCGTCAATGGAGCAAAGGGCGCTGGGCCTGAAGAGGCGGCCGGGGTTTTGGAGAGCCCCATGCATTGCCCCTTGTTCATAATTTTTCCATTCTGTCTTTTTTCATTCCGTCCGTCTTTTCGGCCACTGCGGGGGCCCTCTCCGCCTGGCAGATATCTGCCCCGGGAAACTTTTAACGCCCGGGAAACGAGAACCATGGCCATGAATTTCCCTCTCCCGGACCCGGGGCCGATCCTCGATTGGGACCGTCTCCTGCGTGAGGCCCGGTCTCTGTACGAAGAGGCCGACCCCGGCCACGACTTCTCCCACATTCTGCGCGTCTTTGAGAACGCCCGCCGGATCGGGGAGCAGGAGGGGGCCGACATGCAGGTTCTCCTCCTGGCGGCGTTGCTTCACGATGCCGGCAGCCCTCCCAAATCCGCCGGGCCCCAGGACCGGTCCAGGGCCGGGTGAAGGAATGCATGAGCACGGTGCATACGGCGGCTTACCCTGACCCGGAGCATGATGGCCGCATCCTCTACGCGGGCGACTGCGATACATCCATCATCAAGGGGGTTGTGGCTCTGCTCGTGGAGCTCTTCTCGGGCAAGACGCCCCAAGAAATCGAAGAGCTGGACGTGGACGCCCTGTTTGCGTGGCTTCACCTCGAGGACCACCTGAGTCCCAACCGCCACGTGGGCGTCTATGCCATCGTGGACAAGATGAAGAGCCAGGCGCGGGCCTTGACTGACTGAGAAAACGGTATCGTTGGCCATCCTGGCCACAGCGCCGACGAGCTCGCCGCTCCCCTATAGCTGCTGCCGCGCGGCCCTTGCGACGTCCGGCCCGTAGACAATCCTTCCCTTGGTGCCGTCGCCCATGGCCACGTATCCGATGCCATTGCGTCCGTCCCGGTCGGAAACGATATCCGCCCTGCCTCGATTCCCGTTGTCGCAGACGACCTCGAACACCGGCTCCGTGGAGCCGAAAAACGCGCTGTAGCTGCCCCGGCAGGCCCGCCCGCGATCGTCCGTGACCCGGAAAACGGACTCGAATGGCGTTCCCCAGTAGGACCCCACGTAAACGTCGCCTCCGATCTGCATCGCGAAAGGTCCGGAAGTGGAGCTGCCTTCGTCCGCCGAACTCCTTGACGAGCTCCGGGCAAAGTCCTTGATCCGGTTCATGCAGGAGGCGTAGTACTCAAGGTCGACGTTTTCACAGAGCAGCTGCGCGTATTCTGTGGGTGTCACAGGGGTGTACAGGGCTTTCGACCGGTCCGGCTGGTCCGAGGTCCCGTATCCGGAGAAGATCCCGCACCAATGGAGATCGCTGCCCCACTCCTGATCTTCCGCTGCCGCGGATCCTGAGGGCTGGAGCTTGGTGCAACAACCGCCGAGTGTCAGACTCAGCAGGGCGACAACGGATAGGACGCTTTTCATAAGTTGACCTCGCTACCTTTTCAATCGGCACCGAACGCGCTCCCCTCCTCCGTCCAGGTTTCGGGAGCGTCCTTGGGGACAGGATTCTCCCGGGGAACGACGGAGCCCGCGACTGCGGTGGCCGGCTCATCTGGAATTCTACGACGTTTGGGGACTCACGTCGGCGTCCATTGACCCGCCCCGCAAAAAAACAGGGGTCAGCGTTTGCGCTCACCCGGCGAACCGCCCATCATTTCCGCATTCGTACGGTCGCAGCTACGCCCCGTCGTCGAAAGAAAACGAGGACAGACACCGCCAATGCGCCCACCACCGAAATCGGCCGCTCCGATACTCGCCTTTCTCCTCTCGTTTACAGGCGCCGTCCC
>JAAEEW010000160.1 GCA_013415595.1 Methanosarcinales archaeon
AGGAGACCAGGAGCGGCGGTCACCTGATCATCCGGCTGGACTGCACTCCCCTGCAGATCTTCGTGCCCCGGGATGGGGGCGCGGCGGAGGTGAAGGGGCGCGTCCATGCGGGCGACAGGGTAACGGTCAGCGGGACGACGGAGGAGTTCGGGGGCCAGCGGGAGATCAAGGTGAGCCGCAGCCAGGATGTGGTCCTGATGGGCCAGGGCGAACGGTGAGGAAAGCGCCCGGGCCCTGGGGAGAGGGGATGAGCGTTTTGATCATGACCGATCACCTGAGGCCTAATCACCTGATGCCTAATCACCGGTGGACTGGTCACCGGTGGACTGATCGTCCGATGACCAATCACCCCGGAAGGAGGGAGGCCAACGCATGAAGGCCCTGGTCTTTGGAGCAGGAAAGATCGGCTCGGTGGCGGCCTGGGATCTGGCCCGCAACCGGGATGTGGACGCTGTGGGGCTGGTGGGCCGGACCGCCTCCTCCCTCCAGGCCAGGAGAGAGTGGATAGGCAGCGACAAGGTGGCCCTCCACCCCCTGGACATCGGGCAGAGTGAGAAGGTCGGACGGCTCATGTCCGGCTACGACGTAGGGGTGATCACCCTTCCCGACCGGCGGAGCAGCTACGACGTGGTCAGGCTGGCCGTCGAGGCCGGGCTGGACGTGGTGGACGTCCTGGAGGAGTACCACCGCCGGCCGGAGCCCTACGAGACCGAGGGCCTCCAGGTCCCGCCGGGGATGAGCCTGGACCAGTTCGGAGAGGACCTGCACAGCCGGGCAAAGGACGGTGGAGTGGCCCTGCTGGACGGCATGGGCTTTGCCCCTGGCCTCAGCAACGTGACCGTAGGCCAGGGCATCCGCAGCATGGACCGGGCCCTGGGGGCCACCGCCCGGGTGGGAGGAATCCCGACCAGGGAATCTGCAGCCCGCCATCCCCTGAGATACATGATCACCTGGTCCTTCAACCACGTGCTCCGGGAGTACTCCGTGCCGGTGAGGGTAATTAGCGACGGCAGGGTGGCGGAGGTCCCGGCCACCAGCGGGCGGGAGACCTTTCGCTTCCAGCGCTGCGGCCAGGACGAGGAACTGGAGTGCGCCATCACCCCGGGGATGCCAAGCTTCCTCTACACCCGCCCCCAGCTTCGGCAGTTCTCGGAGAAGACCGTGCGCTGGCCGGGCCACTGGCAGGGGGTGGACCTGCTCAAGGAGTGCGGCCTTCTGGACCTGCAGCCGGTGGACTTCAATGGGGCCCTGATCTCCCCCCGGGAGTTCTTCCTGGCCCTGGTGGAGCCCCGGCTGCGGCCCCTCCCCCAGGACCAGGACGTCTGCGTAATGTGGAATACGGTGGTGGGAGAAAAGGACGGCCTCCCCTCACGGAAGGACTACTACATGTGGCTTGACTCGGATCGAGAGAGGGGGATCTCGGCCATGGCCCGGGTCACCGGCTTTTCCGCAGCCGTGGGAGCTATGCTCCTGGGACGGGGCCTGATCAGGGAGAAGGGCATCCTGGCTCCGGAGGACGCCATCGCCGGAAGGCTGTACCGGGAATTCATGCAGGAGCTGTCCCGGCGGGGGGTGGAGGTGGAGGAGATCCAGGAAGAAGGTTCAGGAGGAGCGGAAGTGGTGATTTAGGCGGAGGAGGGAGAGATTGGTGGATGAGGTGGGGACCGGCAAAAGTGGGGTGGAGAAGGGCTGGGCGATGTGCAGATTTTGGAGGCCCAATCGGGCCTGAAGGCGGAGTCCGGAGGCGCTTAAAATTGTCCAGAATCATAACTCTCCTCACCGATTTCGGATCCTTCTATCCCGCCCAGATGAAGGGGGTCATCCTGCAGAGGACGAGGGAGGTCATCTTCGTGGATATCGCCCACGACATCCCTCCCCAGCAGGTCAGGATGGGAGCCTTTGCCCTCCTGGCCTCGGCCCCGCAATTCCCCCCGGGGACCATTCACCTGGCGGTGGTGGACCCGGGAGTGGGCACGGAGCGGCGGGGCCTGGTGGTGGAGAGCGGCGGCCACCTGTTCGTCGGCCCGGACAACGGCCTCCTGATGCCCGCCGCCCGGGCTCTGGGAACTCCCCGGGCCTTCAGCATCCCGACGCCTGACTGCGCCTCTTCCACCTTCCACGGCCGGGACGTCTTTGCTCCGGCGGCGGCAGATCTGATCTTTGGCCGTGAGCCGGAGAGCATGGGCCCGGCAGTCGAGCCGGTGGACCTGGACTTCGGCGTTGCCCGGAGGACAGAAAGGGGGCTGGAGGCAAAGGTCATCTTCGTGGACCGCTTCGGCAACGCCGTGACCAACCTGCGGGAAGCTCCCCCATTCCCCGTCCGCCTGCAGGGAAGGAGCCTGGTCCGGGCCAGGACCTACGCGGATGCGGGGCCGATCGAACCGCTTATAACCCTTGGCAGCCATGGCTTTGCAGAAATCGCGGTCAACGGGGGGAGAGCCGCCGATCTCTTCGGCCTGGCCCCGGGCGACCGGATACTGCTGGAGGAAGAGAGTTGTTCGGAATAGAGTTTGTACCTGCCGATCCTGCCCTGAAGATCGGCTACCTGGCCAAGCTGGCTGAGGACGTGGGCTTCGAGACCATCTGGATCACCGATCACTACAACAACCGGGACGTTTACAGCACCCTGGCCGTGCTTTCCATGCTCACCAACAGGGTCAAGCTGGGAACGGGAGTCACCAACCCCTACACCAGGAACGCGGCCATCACCGCCTCCAGCATCTCCGCCATCAACGAGCTGTCCGGAGGCCGGGCCATCCTGGGCATCGGTCCGGGGGACAAGGCCACCTTCGACGCCATGGGAATAGACTGGGACAAGCCTCTCACCAGGGTCAAGGAGTCCATCGCCGCCATCAAGGCCCTCCTGGCCAAAGAGCGGGTCAACCAGGGCGGGTTCAATGGCGCCCAGCTGGCCTTCAGCAGCGGCAAGATCCCCATCTACATGGGAGCCCAGGGTCCGAAGATGCTGGAGCTCTCCGGGGCCATCGCCGACGGCGTGCTGATCAACGCCTCCCATCCCGACGACTTCAAGTTCGCCGTGCCCATGGTCCGCCAGGGAGCGGAGAAGGCCGGCCGGAACCCCGGGGACGTTCAGGTCTGCGCCTACACCAGCTTCTCTGCCGACAAGGATCAGGGCAAGGCCATCGGCGCTGCCAAGATGGTGGTGGCCTTCATCGTGGCCGGATCGCCGGACATGGTCCTGGAGCGCCACGGCATCGATCCCCAAGAGGGCAAGAACATCGCCGCCTCCATAGCTAAGGGCGACTTCGGATCGGTGATGGGTGGAGTCACCAGCAAGATGATCGAGGCCTTCTCCATCTCCGGAGCCCCGGAGGACTGTAGAGCAAGGGTGGACGAGCTGCTGAAGACCGGAGTGAACCAGGTAGTGGTGGGCTCGCCCATCGGGCCGGACAAGGAGAGGTCCATCAAGCTGATAGGAAAGAAAGTGTTATGAGGGGACTGTACATCGGACGGTTCCAGCCCTTTCACCTGGGACATAAGGGGGTGCTGGAGAAGATAGCGGAGGAGGTGGACGAGATCGTGGTGGGCATCGGCACCTCCCAGGCCAGCCACACCCCTGCCGACCCCTTCACCGCCGGCGAGCGGATAGCCATGATCTACGGGGCCTTGCGAAAGCTTGGCCGGTGGTTCTACATCATTCCCCTCCCCGACGTGAACCGAAACGCCGTCTGGGTGTCTCACGTCAAGTCCATGACCCCGCCCTTCGATGTCATCTACTCCAACAACCCTCTGGTGGTGGAGCTGTTCACCGAGGCCGGGATGGAGGTCCGGCGGCCCTTCATGTACAAGCGGGAGACCTACTCCGGGACCATCATCCGCAAGATGATGATCGAGGGGGACGACTGGAGGCCGCTGGTCCCAGAGCCTGTGTCCAGGATCATCGACGAGATCAACGGCGTGGAGCGGCTGAGAAACATCTGCCGGAGCGACTGACGACGGAAGGCCGGGGCAGAAAGGGCGAACGGCAGAGACGGCTACAATCCCGCTAATTTTTTAGGGCTGGGCTTCATGCACGGGGCAGAGCGGGAGATGAAATGGCGATGAAATGACCATGAAATGGCCATGAAGGGCAGGTGCTGCCACCTTGCCCTTCGCCATCTCAGGAATATCAGGTCAAGACCCTTTCAAATTGCTGAGGGTTCTGCTGAGGACCTCGGACCCCAGTCCCCAGGTGAATGCCGCCAAGTAATCCGGGAATGGATCGGTGCCAAAGACGGGATTCTTGACGTAGATCTCGTTTATCCCCAGGAACAGCAGACCTATCAGCAGTGCCAGGTACATCAGAGGCTGGGCGTAGACCGTAAGGATGCCCATGATGATATCTCTGTGGTCGACGAACTTCATCAGCATGTCGTCCCACATGCTTTTGCAGTCCACCAGGTTCCATATTCTGGTCGTGAAGCTGACTTTTGATTTCCCGTTAGGGCTAGACTCGTTTCCAGATATGTTCGGCTCCTTCTTCGAAACCTGATTTGCCCTGTGACCTCCAGGGGTCGAGGCCGCCGCCGGGGGTGCTGGATTTGGATTTTGCCTCTGCTTTTGATTCGGCGCCTGGCCAGGGGATTTCTCTGACGGGCCATGGCCTTCTGGTGGTGACGGGATCATATTTTCGGCCGTCTCCCCGGATTTCGGCAAGGCGCTCTTCACCGATTCTTCTTCGCG
>JAAEEW010000161.1 GCA_013415595.1 Methanosarcinales archaeon
ACTACGTGCGATCGTAGTGCTCTCTCAGCCCTATTATTGGTAGGCTCCACTCCCGGATTTATGATAAAGGTGAACCAGTACTCAAATCCGTTGTTGATTTTGCGGGTAAACTTCCGGACTTCTTCGGTGGAGTACTCTTTCATGATCCAGTGATTGAGCACTTCTCGTGCCAAATTCCATAACTTCGTCCGGAGTATTGGGGGAGGATCGGTTTCCAAAGCTTCTGTTAGTATTTCGTAAAGCTTCTTGAGAGCATCATGCAACGGAACGGCTTCCTCGAACTTCTCGGAAAGGTCCTTCGATTCCCGGAGCAGATGTGCCCAGCATCGCTGCAAACGGTTTGTGAAACTAGCATACGGTTTCCAGCCGTCGCATACGATAATTCCCCTGAATCTTCGCGTCAGAACTTCCATTAGAACTTTCATGCCCCGGCTCTTTCGAATCACATAGAATGCTTCGGTGGGAGTGGTGAACGTCCAGATCCAATTCTTTTCTCCCTGAACACGAATCGACGTTTCGTCCACATAAAGTATCTCAGCATTTCGAATCCTGGCTAAGATCGCATCGTATTCCGATTGGACTGCGTCTGCAGCGCGACGGGTTAAATCAAGTATGGTGGCTGGACTTATCGTCATTCTGAACAATCTCTCTAGAGCATCATGGACTTTTCTGTGGGGTAGTCTGTCCTCATACTTGAGAAGCGTCGTAATAGCAATTACGTTATTTCCGAACTTGCCTTCCCGAGGGCATTCCGGATTATGTGCAACAACTTCTTTCTGGCAGCACGGACATACATAATGGGCTATACGGTATTCGGTTACGATGATAGGTTGGGGCTCAGGAATTTCCTCAACAGTCTTCGACTCGATTCGAAAAGGAATCCCAAGATTTGCACCGCAATCCGGGCAGCGATCCATCCTGACCTCTACATGCTTATCAGGCTGGACCTGTGGTCGTGTTACTCCTTCATGTCCGTTCTTTTGACCGGGCTTTCCCTGATTTTTCTCGTCTTTGCCTTTTTTGCGGCGGAAACCACGTTTCAGGCTCGGAGGTGTATGAGCGTTTTCATATTGGGCTAACCTGGCTTCAAGCTCTCGAATTCTCGCCTTGAGCATCTCGTTCTCACGCTTTAATTGCTCGATCTGCTCAAGAAGTTGCCTGATTAGTTCCCCTTCGTTCATACTCCTAATCAATAGACATTGCCATCATATTATTTAATTTTTCTGGTCTTAATGATCTTCGAGAAAATTCATGAGCAAAGGGGGGGAGCTAAACACGTACGAATTAAATAACAATGCAAATAGAGTAGACAGCAGGGATTCTCAGACTATTGCTGGAGTTGGCCGAAGGCAAAAAAATCCTTCAGGCAGCGCGATTATCTCAAAATAGCAAGCAGTAGATCTGATGTAAATCCATGCATGGGAATTTGCCTTTCAAGGAGTGGATTGTAATGGCCGTTTATAATATCAGGTGCGAGGTTATGAGCATCGCCGGAGACAAGGAGCAATGCATCGGGGCAGCCAGGATGAAGAAGGGCGAGGTGTTCATCTTTGAAGCCCGGACGCCCGAGACCAGAGGCATGTGCGTGCGAGCGTTCAATGCCATCTTTCCATCCGCCTTTGCCATGCGGTTCAGCGAAAAGATGCCCTGGGAGAAGGGGGACGGATATGTGGACGTCACCTGCCCGGATGGCGACATCGTCATCAGATTGAGCCGCATAAGGGAGTAGGCCAGTTCCCGGGCCGCTTCCCTGCAGTGGTGGCCGCGGGAAGATTTGGCGACAGATCCATCCCTTTTTGAGGGCACTCCTGTGCCGGTGAATCCCCCCGGCAAGGGGTCCAAGGATTCAACGGGAAACCTTTAGATCCTTCAAAGCCGGTTCTCTTTCCGGGAGGAGGCTATCCTGAGCAGAGTCATTCTTGGAGACGACCATGCACGCCGGCTGATCGAGGCCGCGCTATTCGCCGCCGGGCGATCACTCGCCGTCCGGGAGCTGGCCGCCCTTCCCGGCCTGGAGGGAAAGGACGTGGCCAGCCTGGCCGACGGACTGGTCCTCGATTACCGGGAGCGGGATGGCGGGGTGGAGATACGCTCCTTCGACCAGAGCTACGTGATGCAGGTCCGGCCGGAGCTGGCGCCGGAGGTGATGACGGTGGCCCCCCGGGAGATCGATGCCCCCCTTTTGAGGACCCTGGCCATCATCGCCTACCGCCAGCCCATCTGCCAGAGCGATCTGGCCCGGATCAGAGGGAACAAGAGCTACCAGCACGTGCGAGAGCTGGAGCAGATGGGACTCATAACCGCGGTCAAGGTGGGCCGGACCAAGGAACTCCGGACCAGCAAGGGCTTTGCCGATTACTTCGGCCTGGAGGGTGACGGCCCGGAGTTCGTCAGGCGCTCCATCGGCCTGAAGAGGGATAGCGTGGGCGTGACTCCCATGTTCGAGAGCCTGGGCCGGAGGATGGGGCTGGACTACGTGGTGGTCAACCCCTACCATCCCTCCCCGGAGGACCGGGAGCGGCTCCCTGGAGTGGACCTGCTGGTGCTCTCCCCCGGCTACTCCACAAAGGCCCAGGAGCACTACTCCGGAGACCTGATCGAGGCCAGAGCCCGCACCTTCTCCCAGCTCAAGGAGAGCATCGAGCTGATCTGCGACTCACTGGCGGACTGCCCGGACGTGGAGCCCCTGCTGGCGGAGATCGACTCTCTCCTCCTGGACTATCGAGAGCGTGCGGTAAGGGCAGCCCCTATAAATCCACTGACGGAGATGATCAGGGAGATGGCTGAAGATCTCCGCATGACCGTCAGTGAGGACGGGATCTCTGCCGCTCCGGACTACACCGGCCAGGCGGCGAGGATCATAGTCCCCACCCACCAGGACTACGCAATGGACATCCTGGAGAGGATCAAGCAGCGGTACGAGGCCCTGCTGCAGGGAGCGGCCGGAGAAGAAGGCGGCAAGCCCGTTTCTTAGCCATTTGTCTCCTGCTTCATGTCCAATTTCCGCTATTCTTTTCGCTGCTTCTTTCTGCAGCTTCTTAGCTGCTTCTCAGCAGCTTCGAAGTCATCCCGGCCTGGGCCCGTTCTAGTCCATCCTTTCCCTTCGCACCTCGTAACTGCGACATTGGGAAAACAGGGGAGTTAACGTCTCCAGACGGGGCAGGGCCGGTCATTCCTTTTGGGAAAAGGCTGATAACCAATCAACAAGAAAGAAGTCTCCTTATGTTGAGATGTCAGAACTGCGCAGTCGAGCTTTCTGAGGATGACTTCCTCACTCACAACGGTCGCACCCTGTGCGAGGACTGCTACCTGGAGGCCAGCCAGAGAATCCGGGTCTGCGATCCCTGGGCGGAGCGTTCCAAGAGGGTCTTCCGGGAGTCTCACGGCCTCTCCGGGACCGATGGGCTGACCGATCTGCAAAAAAAGATTTACGAGTACATCCAGTCCCGGGGCAAGGCCACCCGTCAGGAGCTGGTGGATGAGCTGAAGATCTCCATGCAGGAGCTGGAGAACCAGTTCGCTCTTCTCAGGCACTGCCAGCTCCTGAAGGGCAAGAAGGAAGGCGACCAGGTCTACCTGGTCCTGTGGTGAGGCCAGAGCCGGGGAAGGGAGAATGGAGGCTCTGCCTCCTACATCCTCTCCTATTCTCCAGGGCAGAGGTCGTCCAAAATCATCAATATTATTCAAGGAGGTATATTTTGAAGTATCCCGATCCATCATCTGATCCGGGGCCGGATCATGAGCTGCGCATGGTTGACCTCCACGATGGACCGCCAAGTCTCGGCCAGAGGGCGGCGGACTGGGTGAGCGACAACGTCGGATCCTGGTATTTCATTCTGCTGCAAACCCTGATCGTGGCCGTGTGGGTGATCCTGAATGCTACCTCTTACATTCGGCACTGGGATCCCTATCCGTTCATCTTCATGAACCTGGTATTCTCTTTGCAGGCCGCGTACACCGCCTCTCTGGTGATGATCAGCCAGAACCGCCAGGATGAGATGGCCCGCAAGATGGCCAACAACAACTACGTGGTGGACCTGAAGACCGCCAGAGAGGTCCGGGCCATCCACGACCACCTGGACGCCCAGGACCGGATAATGGCCGACCTGTGCCGGGAGATGGCGGAGATCAGAGCCTCTAACAGGTCGGGTTGATGCAGGTGAAGTTCAAGATCATCATCACTCCATGGAGAGGCCAGAACGCCGGTCTTCAGGCCGGGCCCGGAGCCATCATAGTCTGAGACGAGATCCATGCCAGAAGGACATTCACCCGGGAGCGGAGCCGCCAAGGATCAGGGCCCGAGGGTCCAGAGTCGAAAGTCCCTGGACCAAAGCGGTCAGGGGCGAAAGCATCAGGACCGAAGTGGTCGGGGCCGGAAGGCTCAGGATCAAAGAGGCCGGGAACAAAGAGACCAGGGCAAAGGAGACCAGGACCGGATATTGCAGGTGAAGAAGCTTTGCCACCGGCTATGCCCGGACTGTGTGGGCCGCAAGAGGCGGGGTGAGCACCGGGATCTGCTCAGCCAGCGGCCCCACTGGTCCGTTCTCCGCCGGGAGGAGCAGCACCGTCAGATCGACCTGGGGGAGAGGGTCCCCTTTGACATCGCCCTTCCCCTGCCGGCCAAAGACCGGGGATTTGCAGATACGGCAGAGGGAATCGAGCTTTTCCGGGAGATGTTCAGCTGCCAGCGCTGCGGACGCTGCTGCTTCACTCCTGGCGCTGGCCTGATGCTGGAGAAGGGGGACTACGAAAGGATATCCCGCTTCCTGGGGTCCAGGAAGAAGCTGCGAGCCCTGTGCCGCTACGACCGCCAGGAGGGGGTGTGGATACTGAAGCAGCCCTGCCCGTTTTACGACAGATCGATGGGGTGCACCATCTATCCGGTCCGGCCCCTGACCTGCACCCAGTATCCCCTGCACCCGCCGCTAAAGGAGATGCCCTTTCACCTGGCGGTGGACGCCTTTTGCCCCGCCGCCCGAAGCCTGGCCAAGGAGACCCTGGGTTGGTGGATAATCTGCGAGAACAACTGGGCAAGGCTCCTGCAGAACATGGACTCGCCCAGGTTCCCGGCCAGGACTTACCGGGATCGAGAGATGACCGCCGATCTTTAGAGCTGGAGCATGCCCACCGATCTTTAGAGCTGGAACATGTCCTCCTGGATCAGGTGCTCCACGATCCCGGCGAACCCCTGGCCAAATGGCCCGGCGGAGACGTAGTCACAGACCGCCTTCACCTCTTCCCGGGCGTTGGCCACTGCCGCGGCGTAGCCTGCCACCTCCATCATGGGGATGTCGCTGTAGCTGTCTCCCACAGCCACGAACTGGTGCATGGGGATGTCCAGGATCTCGGAGACCCGCTTCAGGCCGGTGGCCTTGCTCACTGACCGGTTCTTGATGTGCACGGCAAAGCCGGTGTCCACCAGCTCCACCGGCAGTCCGGCGTCCTGCAGAATTCGTCCCGCCAATTCCAAGTCGAAGTCGTTCTTCAGCACCAGGTCGGTCAGACGGTAGCGGGAGTCGAAGGCCTGCACCTCGAAGTTCTCCTGCAGAATCTGGAAAGCCCGGTCGCAGGGCTCCCGGCTGGCCAGCATCTCCATCCGGTCGTGGATGGAGATGACGCCCCCGTTCTCGGCCACGAAATGATGGCTGCCCAGCATTATGGAGATCGCCCGGGTGAAGCAGTGGGTGTTTCCGGTGGCCAGGACCACCGGCACCTTGAGCCTGTAAAGGGCAGAGAGGGAGGCCGGGTCCATGCGGCGGGACATGTCGGTGAGGGTGCCGTCGATGTCCAGGGCCATGGCTCTGATGGTCAATTCCCCCATCCTCCCCGGCGGCTTAGAGTAGCTGCTTTCCCGGGAATTCCCGGGCCAGTCAGGCCGTCAATCTCCGTTCGATCGCTGGCCGCCTTGCCGGCCGCCCTGGCTGTTCCCTTGCCGGCCCTTGTGACCGCATCCAGGCCAAGCCACTTGCCGGCGGTCCACATGCCAGTCTCCCATTTAGTCACCATGATTTTCCCCATGCTGGCATTCGTTATCTCCATGATAGTCTTCATGATTTCCATGATTCTCTTCATGATTCTTTCCGTGCTGGTCCAAACGACGTATCCACAACGCCCTCCATGATGAGTCGTTCACCTGGGGGACGGTTCTGACATCCCGGGAAGTGCATTTCGTCTGCATTTGAAATTTAGGTTTTCGATACACTTGCTGGATATTATCACGAGCTCTCTCTCTCACTCTCTTAAACGTGTACTATTTAATTGCTGATAATATTACAGGAAAACTATTAATACTTTGAAGAAGGCCACAAAAAAGGTGTCTAAATGCCTTTTCACGTCATGCTAATCCCCACCTTGGGCTGTCCTTCCAGTTGCAGCTATTGCTGGAGTTCCGAGGAAGGATCGCCCATAATGAGCATTGAAACCATCAAGGACGTGGTTGAATGGCTCAAAAATTTCCGGGATGAGCCGGTGACCTTCACCTTCCACGGTGGAGAGCCGCTGCTTGCTGGCGCTGATTTTTACCGACAGGCTTTGCCTCTGCTCTCCCAGGGCCTGGGGCATCTGAAGATCGCCTTCGCTTTGCAGACCAACCTGTGGAAGATGACGCCGGAGCTGGCAGAGATCCTGGCGGAGTACGGCATTCCCATCGGCTCCAGTCTGGACGGTCCAAAGGAGCTAAATGACCTGCAAAGAAGCTCCGGATACTACGATAAGACCCTGCGGGGCTACGAAATTGCCCGGGAGGGCGGCCTCACGGTGAGGTTCATCTGCACTTTTACCTCCTACTCCGTGAAGCACAAGGAGGAGATCTTCAATTATTTCCTGGAAAACGGCCTGACCCTCAAGCTGCATCCGGCTCTGCCGTCGTTGCGGGACAGGGACCCGGAAAAGTGGGCCCTGGATCCCAAAGAGTACGGCGAGCTGCTGGTCTATATCCTGGACAAGGCGGTGGAGAAGATCGACGAGATAGACATCATGAACATCAACGACCTGTGCAAATGTGTCTTCACCGGCCGGGGAACGGTGTGCACCTACGTGGACTGCATGGGAGACACCTTTGCCGTGGGGCCTGACGGAAGCATCTATCCCTGCTACCGTTTCGTGGGCATGCCTGAGTACATAATGGGAAACGTCCGGGATCATCCCTCAATGGAAGACCTGGCCCAATCCAGGGCCTGGAAGCTCATGCACCAGTTCAAGGAGTATGTGGACCGGGAATGCAGGAAATGCCGGCACATCAAATACTGCCGGGGTGGCTGCCCCTACAATGCCATAGCTCCCACCGGGGGCCAGGTGACGGGTGTGGACCCCCACTGCGTGGCTTACAAGATAATATTTGACGAGATCAACGACCGCTTCAACCGGGAGATGCTGGGCTCCTTCGCCCTGGAGATGGGCGAGCCCCAGGGGGCCAGGCCGGCAGGCCCGGGGATCATGGCCCTGATGCGAAAGATGGCCTCAAATCCCAGCTAGGCCGATCAGCTTTAATCTTAACTTAATTTTTTAATTTCAACTCTTTTAAGCAAAATGGCCTGGTGCCCGGCACTTGATCGG